>JANQEG010000139.1 GCA_028278505.1 Rhodobiaceae bacterium | reverse complement strand
GTCCGCGAAAAGGACGGCGCGCGGCGCGCGACCGTGTCGGCCAAGAGCCAGAGCGATACGGTGATGGTCGTTCTCGACGCCGCCGAGTTCAAAGCCTTCGCCGCCCAGGTGGAAGAAGCCGCCGGGATGATGTGAGGCCGGGGTTCGGCAACGGGGATTTGGGATCGCGTCGGTTTTTACTCCGTCGTCATTGCCCGCTTCATGCGGGCAATCCAATGGCCTTTCAGTATTCAGAAGCGTAAATTGACCGACAGAAAGGTATTCAGGAGGCGTTTTCATGACCCACGCCATCCGCGTGCACGAGACCGGCGGGCCGGAGGTGCTCCGTCGGGAGGAGACGGATGTCGGCGCGCCGGGACCCGGCGAGGCGCGGATAAAACACACCGCGGTCGGCCTCAACTTCATCGACGTCTATTTCCGCACCGGGCTTTATCCGGCCCCGGGCGGCGTGCCGTTTACGCCGGGAAATGAGGGCGCCGGGATCGTCACCGCAATCGGCGCCGGCATCAATTCGGTCGCCGTCGGCGATCGCGTCGCCTATGTCGGCCCGATCGGGTCCTATGCCGAGGAGCGGCTGGTGCCGGCCGACCGGCTGGTTCGGATTCCAGAAGGCGTTTCCGACGAGCTTGCCGCGGCGATGATGCTGAAGGGCATGACGGCGCATTATCTGCTGCGCCGCACCTTCCGGGTCGAGCCCGGCCACACCATCCTGATCCATGCCGCCGCCGGCGGCGTCGGGCTAATCGTCTGCCAGTGGGCCGCGCATTTGGGCGCCACCGTCATCGGCACCGTCGGCTCGGCGGAAAAGGCCGAACTCGCCAGCGCCAATGGCTGCCACCATCCGATCAATTACCGCAGCGAGGATTTCGCCGAACGGGTGCGCGAGATCACCGGCGGCGAGGGCGTCGACGTGGTCTACGATTCAGTCGGCAAGGATGCCTTTCCCGGATCGCTCGACTGCCTGAAACCGCTCGGCCTGTGGGCGCTGTTCGGCCAGTCCTCAGGGCCGATCCCGCCATTCGACATGGGGGTCCTGGCGCAGAAGGGCTCGCTCTTTGCGACCCGGCCGTCGCTCTTCACCTATATCGCCAAACGCTCCGACCTGGAACAGACCGCGGCCGAGCTATTCGAGGTCGTCGAAAGCGGCGAGGTCACGATCCCGGTCAATCAACGCTTTGCGCTTTCCGACGCCGCGGAAGCCCATCGCCAGCTCGAAGGGCGCATGACGACCGGGGCGAGTGTGCTTATTCCTTAGGCAGCTTTGAGAAAGCTGCGGAAAGGCCTGTGCATGACCAAAATGCCCCGTTGATCGGCGGCAGGGCCGGCCGCTATGGTCTTGTCCGCCGTGGCCGGCAGCAGCGTTCCCGGCGGGCGCGAGGTGGACGGGCGGGTGTCAGAGCAGACGACCGAGAAGACCAGAAACGGCGAGGCGCCGCTCGGCGCGCTCCTGGAAGCGCGCGGCATCGTCAAGCGCTTCGGCGACCTCGTCGCCAACGATCAGGTCGATCTGTCGGTCGCGCCGGGCGAAATTCACGCGCTGCTCGGCGAGAACGGCGCCGGCAAGTCGACGCTCGTAAAAATCATCTATGGCGTGCTGCAGCCCAATGCCGGCGAAATCCGCTGGCAGGGCCGGCGGGTGCGCATCGACAGCCCGGCGGCGGCGCGCGGCCTCGGCATCGGCATGGTGTTCCAGCACTTCTCCCTGTTCGACGTGCTCACGGTCGCGGAAAACATCACGCTGGCGCTCGGCGAAGAATTCGAGATCGACGATCTGGCAAAAGCGATCCGCACCGTCTCGCGCGATTACGGCCTGCCGCTCGACCCTGATGCGATCATCGCCGATCTGTCGGTCGGCGAGCGTCAGCGGGTCGAGATCGTGCGCTGTCTTTTGCAGGAGCCGCGCCTCGTCATCATGGACGAGCCGACCTCGGTGCTGACGCCGCTCGAGGCCGACCAGCTTTTTTCAACCCTCAACCGGCTGGCCGGGGAGGGCGTGGCGATCCTCTATATCAGCCACCGGCTGGAAGAGGTGCAGCGGCTGTGCAGCCGGGCGACCGTGCTGCGCCACGGCAAGGTGGTGGCGAATTGCGATCCGCGCCGGGAGACGACGGTGAGCCTCGCCCGGATGATGGTCGGCGCCCATGTGCGCGTCGTCGAGGCCGCACCGCTCAGCGACGAGCACCCGGTCAGGCTTTCGCTCGACCGGCTGTCGCTGCCGCCCGAGGGGCCGTTCTCGGTGCCCCTGAAGGAGATATCGCTCGATGTCCGCGGCGGCGAGGTCGTGGCGATCGCCGGCGTCGCCGGCAACGGCCAGCGCGAACTGTTCGAGGCGCTTTCCGGCGAGCGGCCGGCGCTGCGGCCCGGCGCCATCGTCATCGACGATGTTTCGGTCGGCAAGCTAGGGGTGATCGCCCGGCGCCGGCTGAACGCCGCCTTCGTTCCCGAGGAGCGGCTCGGCCACGCGGCGGTGCCGGGGCTGACGCTGAGCCAGAACGTGGTGCTGACCCGCCATGGCGACGAGGGTGTCGTCCGCCGCGGCTTCCTGATCGGCCGACGGGCGAAAAAGATCGCCGAGCGGATTTCCGAACTGTTCGATGTCCGCAAATCCCATCGCGATCCCGAAGCCGGATCGCTTTCCGGCGGCAATCTGCAGAAATTCGTGGTCGGCCGCGAGATCGACCGGAAGCCCGGCGTGTTCGTCGTCAGCCAGCCGACCTGGGGGGTCGATGCCGGCGCGGCCGCCGAAATCCGCCAGGCACTGGTTGACCTGGCGCGGTCGGGATCGGCGGTCCTGGTGATCTCGCAGGACCTCGACGAGATCTTCGAGATCGCCGATCGCCTTGCGGTGATCTCCCGCGGCACGCTGTCGGCGCCGGTCGCAGCCAAAGATGTCGACCGCGGCACGGTCGGCCTGTTGATGGGCGGCGTCGGCACCGAAGACGCCCATCCGGACGGGGCGGGGACGCGCGAGAATGCGGCTTGAGCTTGAAAAGCGGGCGGAACAGTCGCGGCTGATGGTGGTGGTCTCGCCGCTGATCGCGATCGGCCTGACGCTGATCGCCGGCGCGATCCTGTTTGCCGCCCTCGGCCACGATCCGGTGCGGGCGCTGACCGTCTATTTCATCGAGCCGGTGACCGCGGCGTGGTCGCTGCAGGAACTCTTCGTCAAGGCGACGCCGCTCGTCATCATCGCGGTCGGGCTTTCGGTCTGCTACCTCTCCAACACCTGGAACATCGGCGCCGAGGGCCAGTTCACCGTCGGCGCCATTGCCGGCTCATGGGTGGCGCTGTCGCTCAATTCGTGGGATTCGCCGCTGCTCTTGCCGCTGATCCTGATTGCCGGCACGCTCGGCGGCATGGCCTGGGGCGCGATCCCGGCGCTGTTGAAGACCAGGTTCAACGCCAACGAGATCCTGACCAGCCTGATGCTGGTCTATGTGGCGCAGTTCCTGCTCGACTATCTGGTGCGCGGGCCGTGGCGCGACCCGGCCGGCTATAATTTCCCCGAATCCGAGCTGTTTTCGGCGGCAGCGACCATGCCGCTGCTGATCGAGGGCGGCCGGCTGCATATCGGTGCGATCTTCGCCCTGGTCGTGGTTGTGGCCGGCGCGGTGCTGCTGGCCGGCACGCTCAAAGGATTCGAGATCCGGGTCATCGGCCAGGCGCCGCGGGCCGGGCAATTCGCCGGGTTCTCGCGCACCCAGATGGTGGTGTTCGCGTTCCTGCTTTCAGGCGGGCTCGCCGGGCTTGCCGGGATCTCGGAGGTCGCCGGGCCGATCGGCCAGTTGCGGCCGACGATCTCGCCGGGCTACGGCTTTGCCGCGATCATCGTCGCCTTTCTCGGCCGCCTCAATCCGATCGCGATCCTGTTCGCCGGTCTTCTGCTGGCGCTTTCCTATCTCGGCGGCGAGGCGGCGCAGGTCTCGCTCGGCATTTCCGACAAGACCACCAAGGTGTTCCAGGGCATGCTGCTTTTGTTCGTGCTCTCCTGCGACACGCTGATCCTCTACAAGATCCGGCTGCTGCCGCCGCGGCGGCGGGCCGAGACCGTCGATCAGGGGGCAGGGGAATGACCGGGGTCGAGGCGGTATTGCTGACCATCGTCACGGCGTCGACGCCGCTGCTGCTGGCCGCGCTCGGCGAGCTCGTCGTCGAACGCTCCGGCGTGCTCAATCTCGGCGTCGAGGGCATGATGATCGTCGGCGCGGTCGCCGGTTTCGCCATCGCCTACGCGACCGGTTCGGCGGTGCTCGGCGTGCTTGCCGCCGCAATCGGCGGTGCGGCGCTGTCGCTGGTCTTTGCCGTGCCGGTGCTGCTGCTTGCCACCAACCAGTACGCCACCGGGCTGGCGCTGACCCTGTTCGGTCTCGGGCTATCGGGCATGATCGGCGAAGGCTTTGTCGGCACGCCGGGCATCCGCCTCGATCCGATCGCAATCCCGGCGCTTTCCGAACTGCCCTTTGTCGGCCGCCTCGTCTTCGGCCAGGACGTGCTGGTCTATTTCGCCTTCTTCATGGTCGCCGCGGTCGCCTGGTTCCTGTTCAGGAGCCGCTGGGGGCTGGTGCTGCGCGCCGTCGGCGACAACCACACCTCGGCCCACGCGCTCGGCTATTCGGTGGTCCGCGTCCGCTTCCTCGCGGTCATGTTCGGCGGCGCCATGGCCGGCCTCGGCGGCGGCTATCTGTCCCTCGTCTACACGCCGCAATGGGTGGAGGGCATGACCGCCGGGCGCGGCTGGATCGCACTGGCGCTCGTCGTCTTCGCCTCCTGGCTGCCGCTCCGGGCGCTGATCGGCGCCTATCTGTTCGGCTCGATCATGATCCTGCAATTCCACGCCCAGGCGGCCGAGATCGACGTCCCGGCGCAGTTCATGTCGATGCTGCCCTATCTGGCGACGATCGTCGTGCTTGTCATCATTTCGCGCGATGCGACGCGCATCCGGCTCAACACGCCGGCCTGCCTCGGCCGGCCGTTCGTGCCCGACAGGTAATTGATATTCCGGCGCGTGAGCGCCTTTCACATCCAAAGGACCAGCGAAGAAGAGGGAGAGCGTCTATGCGGAAAATCATTGCAGCGGCGGCGGCCATGGCCTTGGCCATGGGCCTTGCGGCCACCCCGGCGACAGCCGACAAACTCAAGATCGGCTTCATCTATGTCGGCCCGATCGGCGACCATGGCTGGAGCTATCAGCACAATCACGGCCGGCTGGCGATCGAGGAGGCGCTCGGCGATCAGGTCGAGACCACCTATGTGGAGAACGTCTCCGAGGGCCCGGATGCGGAACGGGCGATCGAGCGGCTGGCGCGCGAGGGCCACGGCCTCATCTTCACGACCTCGTTCGGCTTCATGAACCCGACGCTGAAGGTCGCCGAGAAATTCCCCGACGTGAAATTCGAACACGCCACCGGCTACAAGCGCGCCGACAACGTCTCGACCTATTCGGCCCGCTTCTATGAGGGCCGCTATGTGATCGGCCAGATCGCCGCGAAGATGTCGAAGACCGGCGTTGCCGGCTATATCGTCTCGTTCCCGATCCCCGAAGTCGTGCGCGGCATCAATTCGTTCATGCTCGGCGCCCAGTCGGTCAATCCGGACTTCAAGATCAAGATCATCTGGGTGAACACCTGGATTGATCCCGCAAAAGAAGCGGACGCGGCCAAGGCGCTGATCGACCAGGGTGTCGATATCATCGTTCAACATACGGATTCGACGGCGCCGCTGCAGGTCGCCCAGGACCGCGGCGTGACCGGCTTCGGCCAGGCGTCCGACATGATCGCGTTCGCACCCAAGGCGCAGTTGACGGCGATCGTCGACGACTGGTCGGCCTATTATGTCGCCCGCGCCAAGGCGGTTCTCGACGGGTCGTGGAAGAGCGAGGACGTCTGGGGCGGCTTCGACGCCAAGATGGTGGTGATGGCGCCCTACACCAACCTTCCCGACGACGTGGTGGCGATGGCCAAGGAGACGCAGGCCAAGATCACGTCCGGCGAATTCCATCCCTTCACCGGGCCGATCATGAAGCAGGACGGCAGCGAAGCGGCGGCCGACGGCGAGGTGCTCTCCGACGAGGCCCTGCTCAGCATGAACTGGTACGTCAAGGGCGTCGACGACAAACTGCCTGAGTAGCGATGGGACTTTCCCTCTCCCTTGAGGGAGAGGGATACGGAGACCCGGTGAAGCGAAGCTGAACCGTCGGTCGACGTCGGGTGAGGGTGGGTTCTTCTTTTCTTTGCCCCTCACCCAACCCTCTCCCCGGAGGGGAGAGGGCTATTGCGCGCGCGCCTCGGCTCGGGAGTGTCGGCGATACCCTTTTGCACCGCCCCCGTGAAAACGGGGGCCCATTGCCCCTCTCGGCTCGGTATGTCGCCGGCAGGTTTCGCTGCATCTGATCGATAATTCCAACGACCTACCGTGTCGCAGTTGCCAATGGACACCCGCTTTCGCGGGTGAGGTGGATGGGGAAGGTTTGTCGGCCATTGCGAATCCGGGTGGTTGTCTAAACTGACTTCCGACCCGCCCGCCCCCATACAGATATTCTGAGCGCTGCCGTTAGAGATAGTTAAGGGCGCCGGATTCGCCTTGAACTCCCGGGGCTTGTGGCTAGAACGAAGAGCGACGCCGTTTTCCGAAATCAGAACAGCTCTGCCGCCCCGTCGCGGCAGCATTGCCAGCGCCGGCTCTTCCGGCAGCGAAAGGAGGCCGCCATGACGCGCATGACCTCGAGCGAAGCGTTCGTCGAGACGCTCGCATCCTATGGTGTGACCGATGTCTTCGGGATCGTCGGCTCGGCCTATATGGACGCGCTCGACCTGTTTCCGACCGCCGGCATCCGCTTCATTCCGACCGTGCACGAACAGGGCTCGGCGCATATGGCCGACGGCTATTCGCGGGTCTCGGGCCGGCACGGCGTCTGCATCGGCCAGAACGGGCCGGGCATCACCAATTTCGTCACCGCGATCGCGGCCGCCTATTGGGCCCATTCGCCGGTCGTGGCGATCACCCCGGAGACCGGCTCGACGACGATGGGGCTCGGCGGCTTTCAGGAGACCGACCAGCTGCCGATCTTTTCCAAGATCACCAAATACCAGGGCCATGTCAGCAGCCCGGCGCGGATGGCCGAGTTGACCGGACGCTGCTTCGACCGGGCGATGTCGGAGCGCGGTCCGACCCAGCTCAACATTCCGCGCGACCATTTCTACGGCGAGGTCGATGTCGATATCCCGGCGCCGCGCGCGATCGAACGCGGGCCCGGCGGCGACGGCAGCCTCGATGAGGCCGCAGCGCTGCTGGCGGAAGCGAAATTCCCGCTGATCGTCTCGGGCGGCGGCGTCATCTTCTCCGGCGGCGTCGACGACTGCGTGGCGCTCGCCGAAATGCTGAACGCGCCGGTGGTCAACTCCTATCTGCACAATGACAGTTTTCCCGCCGACCATCCCTTGTGGTGCGGCCCGCTCGGCTATCAGGGCTCGAAGGCCGGCATGAAGCTGATTTCACAAGCTGATGTGGTGCTGGCGCTCGGCACGCGGCTCGGCCCCTTCGGCACGCTGCCGCAATACGGCCTCGACTACTGGCCGAAGGGCGCAAAGATCATCCAGGTCGATGCCGACCACCGCATGCTCGGCCTCGTCAAGCAGATCTCGGTCGCCGTGTGCGGCGACGCCAAAGCCTCGACCCGGGCGCTGCTTGGCCGGTTGGAGAACCGCGAACTGGCGTGCCGTGCCAATGCCGATGAGCGCAAGGCCGAAATCGCGCAGCAGAAGACCGAGTGGGAGGCCGAACTCGACGGCTGGGCTCACGAGACCGATCCGTGGAGCCTGGAGATCGCAGAAGGCTCTGACCTTATGCATCCGCGCCAGATGCTGCGCGAATTGGAAAAGGCGATGCCGAACAATGCGATGGTGACGACCGACATCGGCAACATCTGCTCGGTGTCGAATTCCTATCTGCGCTTCGCCCGCCCGAATTCGTTCTTTGCGGCGATGAGCTTCGGCAACTGCGGTTATGCATTCCCGACCGCGATCGGCGCCAAGGTGGCGGCGCCCGACCGGCCGGCGGTGGCTTACGTCGGCGACGGCGCCTGGGGCATGAGTTTCGGCGAGATTCTCACTTGCGTGCGCGAGAACATTCCGGTGACGGCGGTTGTCTTCCACAACGCGCAATGGGGCGCGGAAAAGAAGAATCAGGTCGATTTCTACGCCAACCGCTTCCTCGGCGTGAACCTGGAAAGCCCGAGCTTTGCCGAAATCGCCCGCTCGATGGGCGCCGAGGGCGTCGTCGTTTCCAATCTCGGCGATGTCGGCGAGGCGCTGGAAAAGGCCTGCGATGCGCAGAAACGGGGCAAGACCACGATTCTGGAAATGATGGTCACCCGCGAACTGGGCGACCCGTTCCGCCGCGACGCCTTGAAGAAGCCGCAGCGGCTTCTGGAGAAATACAAGCACACGAATGTCGCGTGATCCGCGGGGCCGGTGCTTGCGCGTCATTGCGATGTCGGCGGGAGTTCGCCGCTGTCCGGATTGAGCATTTCGCGATGGTTTCGACACCCTCTCCGTCGTCATTGCCCGCTTTATGCGGGCAATCCAATGGCGGTCCGGTACCCAGAAGCGTTTGAATTCCTTCATCAGTGCATCGGCAAATTGACGGGCCAATGGACCACCCGGATAAACCGGGTGGTGACAATGGAGGGATTGGGTGACGACGCCGAAGAGGGACGAGATGGCGTGCCACGAAACGTCGAACCGCACGACAATGGGACCGCTCCGGCAAGGACAAGGCAGGTGGACAACCGGCCGCTTGAGGTTAAAGACATGAGGCCATGACCACGGCCCGGAACCTCCTCGTCTTCAATGCCGGATCGTCGAGCCTGAAGTTCGCCGTCTTCGAAGCGGCGGACGGTTCGCCGACACCGCGCCTGCGCGGTGCGGCCTCCGGCATCGGCCGCAGCGGGCGCTTCACCGCTGCGCCCGAGGGGCAGGCGGGGGTCGATACGGACGCCGATTTCACCGACCACGCGGCGGCGATCGCCTACGTTCTCGCCTGGCTCGCCGATGCCGGCTACGGCCTTGACGGGTTTTCTGGTGCCGGTCACCGTGTCGTTCACGGCGGCGGCGTCTATGCCGCCTCGACCCGAATCACCGACGAAATCCTCGACGAACTGGCCGGCTTTGCCCGGCTCGCACCGCACCACCAGCCGCATAGCATTGCAGCAATCGAAGCGTTGCGCGAGCTGGCACCCGAGCTGCCGCAGATCGCCTGTTTCGACACCGCGTTTCACGCCACCATACCGGAGGTCGCGACCGTTCTGCCGTTGCCGCGCGTGCTCCGCGAAACCGGCCTCCGGCGATACGGTTTTCACGGGCTCTCCTATGCCAATGTCGTGCGCCGCCTGCCGGCGGTTTCGGGCGCGGGCCTGCCGGCGCGGGTGCTCGCCTGCCACCTCGGCAATGGCGCCAGCCTCTGCGCCATCCGCGACGGCACGAGCGTTGCCACGACCATGGGCTTCTCGACCCTTGACGGCCTCGTCATGGCGACAAGGAGCGGCGCGATCGATCCGGGCGTGCTGCTGCACCTCATGAGTGCCGAAGGCATGAGCGCGAGTGCGCTTGAACGCCTGCTTTACGATCAGAGCGGTCTCTTGGCGCTGTCGGGGGTAAGCGCCGACATGCGGCAGCTGCTGGCCGACACATCCGCAGACGCCGCCTTTGCGGTCGAGGTCTATTGCACCGCGATCGCCCGCCATGCCGGCGCGATGATCAGCGCGATGCAAGGGCTCGATGCGGTCGTCTTCACCGGCGGCATCGGCGAAAACGCTGCCCCGATCCGCGAAAAGGTCATGCGGACGCTGGCCTGGACCGGCCTTGCCGTCGACAGGCAAGCCAATGACCGGGGCGAGGCTCGGCTTTCTGCGCCGGGATCGCCGGTCGCTGCCTACATCATCGCCGCCGACGAAGAAGGCGTGATCGCGGCGGAAACGATGTCGTTGCTCCGATAGGCAGGTTAATGGGTCGGCCCGAACACCGCCTCGAATTCTTCGCGCAGCGCCAGGTCGAGATCGGCCATCGTCGCCGGGATGCCGAGATCGGCGAGGCTGGTGACGCCGTGGTCAGAGACGCCGCAGGGCACGATGCCCGCATAGTGCGAGAGGTCGGGATCGACATTGATGGCGATGCCGTGAAAGCTGATCCAGCGGCGGATACGAATGCCGATCGCGGCGATCTTTTCTTCCACATCGGCGCCCTTTTCCGGGCGGCGCACCCAGACGCCGACCCGGTCGTCGCGCCGCTCGCCGCGGATGTGAAAGGCCGACAAAGTGCCGATCACCCAGTCCTCGAGAGCGGTGACGAAGCGGCGGACATCGCGGCCGCGACGGCGAAGATCGAGCATCACATAGGCGACGCGCTGGCCGGGGCCGTGATAGGTGTAGCGGCCGCCGCGCCCGGTCTCATGGACCGGAAACCGGGCCGGATCGACGAGTTCGTTCTCTCCGGCGCTGGTCCCGGCGGTATAGAGCGGCGGGTGCTCGACCAGCCAGACGGTCTCCGGCGCCGTGCCGCGGGCGATTCCCGCAGCAATCGCCTCCATTTCGGCGACCGCCGCGGCATAGCCGGTCAGACCGTCGTCGACGCGCCAGAGGACGGGGGCGGTTCCGGGCTTTGTGCTTTCGTCGTGCGTCGCGTTAAGCATTCGTAAACCGTGTTCGTCCGAGTGTGGCATCGACAAGGATGATACCGCACAGCGGTTTGGCAAGGCCAACGGAGTTGCCGATGACCGACATCGACCGTCTCTCCATCGATATCGCCGTCGTTCTGGGAACGGCGATGGTGCCGATTCATCAGCTTCTGAAGATGGGGCGCGGTGCCGTCATCGAGCTCGACAGCACCGAGCACGACGACGTCAAGATCCTCGCCAACAACGTTCCCGTGGCGCGCGGCCAAGTGAAGGTCGTCGACACCCAGATCGGCGTCGAGATCACCGAAATGCTGCCCCCCAACCGTGCGGGCCAGTCGCGCTAAAGGGCGCCGCCGCCCCTTGTGGCCCGCGCCTTCATTTGATAAAGGGGGGCGCCTCGGACGACGGTCCGAAACGCGGAATTCAGCGGTCGTGGCGGAACTGGTAGACGCGCAGCGTTGAGGTCGCTGTGGGGGAAACCCCGTGGAAGTTCGAGTCTTCTCGACCGCACCATTTTAAGTATCTCACGCGAATTCGCTTCGCTCATCGCTCCGATGGGGCGGCCCCGTTCAAGCCGGGGGCAGGCTCTGACCGGCCGGCGCTCGTTCGAGCTTGCGAACACTTCGTGTTCGAGTTGGGTCCGCTTAGACGCAACATAATTCGCTTGGCCGAGCCGGAGCAGCGACCTTCGCGCCGCCGTTTTGTAGACGCCAGGCTTTTTCCGGTCCTGTTCGCGCGCCACCGATAACGCTATACCTTTGCGCAATTGCCGGTCGCGGGGACGGGCAGGGGAGCGCCGTCATGGTCGAGCCTGAGGAAATCGAGCGCCCGGACGCCGCTCCGGAGGTCCTCGACGAGGACCATCACGGCGTGTCCGAGGGCTTTGTCGAGGCCATCGGTGCTGCGCTTGCGGAAACCGGCCGCGATACGCTGCTCAAGCTGACCGAAGACCTGCACGAGGCCGATCTCGCCGATCTCATCGAGGCGCTGAAACCGGCGGAGCGCGAAGAACTCGTCCGCCAGCTCGGCGCCGACTTCGATTTCACCGCGCTGACCGAGCTCGACGAGACGATCCGCCTGCAGATCGTCGAGGCGATGCCGTCCGAACTCGTCGCCGTCGGCGTCAGCGAGCTGGAATCGGACGACGCCGTCTACATTCTCGAAGACCTCGACGCGCCCGAGCAGGCCGAGATCCTGTCGCAGATCCCGGTCGCCGACCGGATCGCGCTGCAGCGCAGCCTCGATTACCCGGAAGACAGCGCCGGCCGGCTGATGTCCGGCGACTTCATCGCCGTGCCGCCGTTCTGGACGGTCGGCCAGACGATCGACTACATGCGCGAATCCGACGAACTGCCCGACGAGTTCTATGAACTGTTCATCGTCGATCCGAGCTTTCGCCTGCTCGGCAGCGTCTCGCTCAATCATCTGCTGCGCAGCAAGCGCCCGACCCGGGTTTCCGACATCATGGTCGAGGCCCGCCACCTGGTCCACGTCGCCGACGACCAGGAGGAGGTCGCGCACATGTTCGGCCGCTACAACCTGGTCTCGGCCGTCGTCGTCGACGATTCCGAGCGGGTCGTCGGCACCATCACCATCGACGATATCGTCGACGTCATCGAGGAAGAAGCCGAAGAGGACATCCGCGCGCTCTCCGGCGTCGGCGACGAAGAAATCTCAGACACCGTCTTCACCATCACCCGCAGCCGCTTCTCCTGGCTGGTCGTCAATCTCGGCACCGCCATCCTGGCGTCGCTGGTGATCGGTCTCTTCGATGCGACGATCGAGCAGATGGTGGCACTCGCCGTGCTGATGCCGATCGTGGCGTCCATGGGCGGCAATGCGGGAACGCAGACGCTGACGGTTGCCGTGCGCGCGCTCGCGACCCACGACATCGACAGCTTTAACGTCATGCGGGTGGTGCTGCGCGAGACCGTCGTCGGTTTCATCAATGGCTGCCTTTTCGCCGTGATCATGGGCGTCGTCGCCGCGTTCTGGTTCTCCGATCCGAACATCGGCCTGGTCATCGGCGTGGCCATGGTGATCAATCTGGTGTTCGCCGGTCTGGCCGGCATATTGGTGCCGTTGACGCTGGAGCGGTTGGGCATCGATCCGGCGATCGCCTCGGCGGTATTCGTGACGACGGTCACCGATGTCGTCGGTTTTTTCGCGTTTCTAGGTCTCGCAGCATGGTGGTTCAACCTTTTATAGAAGTCTTCTCGAGGAGATTGTGGAGAAGTACCGATCGCGCCGATCAATAATAGTCTTTGATATATTGAAAAAATCATAATTGTGTGCTGAACAATAATAGATATCAGAAGAAATTTTCGGGTGAAGACAAAATAATTACGCCAATAGAATTTATATTTCGCATCGGCCGGTTGTTTAGACTAAGTCATACGGCATGCCGGCCTTTCGAAGTTTATATCCGTTGCAATGTACTTCAAAATTCTCCGTCGGTAGAAACCCTTTATTAACTTGATATGCGGTAATTCGACATTATCGAATGTACGCCGGCGAAAAGCCGATTGGTGACAGGGTCGATCCAAATGTCGAAACGGGTGAGCGGTCCGCATTTCTGTGCGGGAACGGCAAAGAAGATTGCCGACAAGTTATATAATGAGCTTCTCGCGGAATGCGATGCCCATGGCGGCTTCCTGTCTTACGACGATATCAGGGCGATCGCCGAGGGGTTTCGCAGCGACCTCCCGGCCAGCTTTCCCTTCTATGAGGATGCCTATCTCGATTGCATGGCCACAGCCGGCGGTGCGGGCCGGCGGCTTCTCATTCGAAAGACGCTGCCGGGCTTTGTGGTTTTCGCCTTCACCAATGACGTGATCAGGGCGGCGTTCTCCTCACAATACGCCCGCATGGGCAAGAACTGGTCCGTGCATTTCTGCGATGCCCTGGCCGATTATGCTGACGCGGTTCTGGTGCTGCCCCTGTCGAGAAACATCTGCAAGGTCTATATCGAACAGGCGTGCAGCCATGGCGAGCACCTGACGATCGACGATATCGTCACGTCGCGGCCGGTGGCGCAGCTGATGGGCGGCCTGTTCGAGGCGTTGGTCATCGCCACCAGGAACGGGCGGGATGTCGAGCGGTTCTGTGACAAGATCAACGAACACATTCGTCACGTCCTGACGATCGGCGGACCGGATCCGCTCCTCGTCAACAACAGGACCTGCCGCGAATTCGTCGCCATGCTTCAGGACACGAACCACCAGAACCGATATCGGCACACCGCCTACAATCGCGAAGAAATGATCCTGCGGGCAAACTGAAACCGGCCGCAACTTGCTCTAACTCGCCTCTTGCCGCCGGCGCCGGAACGCCCGATGATGAGCGCCGTCGTCGAGGGCGGGTGCGATGCGGATGCCGGATCATTTCAAAAGAACTTCTTGGGTGGTGATGACGCTGGCCGGCATGCTGGCGGCACCGGCGGTTCTTGCCCAATCGTCGAGCCCCTATGACGTGACCTATGCGGTGCGCGGCGGCCTCGGCGCCGGCCCGGTCCAAATGCGCGCCGGGCCGGAGGCGGGCGCCGCCGTGGTCGCGACGCTGCCCAAGGGCACCAAGGGCCTCGTCATGCGCTGGTGCCGGCCCGAGTTCAATTTCCGCAAATGGGCCTATGGCGGGCGCGACGCCCATCGCGCGCAGTTGAAGGGCAAGGTCTGCGAGATCGACTGGAACGGAAAGACCGGTTTCGTCGACGGCACCGATATTCGGCCGGAGGAATAGCACGGCCGTCCCTCCGGTCTGTCAGGCCACCGCCTCGGTCTTGTCCGACTTGGCCGACGCCGCGCCGTAACGGGCAAGCGCCAGCCCGGTCACCACCAGGGCGAGCGCGATCGCCACCGCCGCCGAGATCGGCTCGCCGAGAATGAGCGCGGCCAGCCCGACGCCGAACACCGGGATGAGGTTGAGCCCGAGCGCGAAGAACGAATAGCCGACATTGCGGATCAGATAGTAGCGCAGGAAATAGCCCGACCCGGTCGGCAGCAGGCCGAGCCAGATCACCGCGAAGATCGATTCCGGGCCGGGCAGGGCCGGCAGCGGCACGGTCGCGCCGGTGACGACGAGGAGCGCCAGGCTCGAAATGCCGAGGATGAGAGTGGCGAAGCGCATCGGCGGTATGCCCTCGACCTTGCGGATCAATATGCCGGAGGCGACATAGCAGACGCTGCCGGCAAGGGCTGCGCCCTGGGCGAGCAGATTTGCGCCGAGCCCCTGCACCGCATCGACGCCGATGACCGTCAGCACACCGGCGAATCCGAACACGACCGCGACCAGCTTCCAGACATTGAGCCGGTCGTCGACGGTGGTGAAATGGCTGCCGATCAGCGCCAGAAACGGGCCGGTTCCCATCAGCAGCGCGGCAACACCGGCGTCGATCGTAAGCTCGGCCCAGGAGATCAGGTAGAACGGGACGATGACGTTGAGCAGCGCGATGACGACGGTGAGAGCCCATTGCCGGCCGCCTTTCGGCCACAGGACGCCGCGCCACAGCGCCCAGGGCAGCAGCACGAGGAATCCGAGCAACACTCGAATCGTGACCAGCCAGGCCGGCCCCAAATCGACCACCGCGACCTTGATGGCCAAAAACGCCGATCCCCAGATCGCCGCAAGGAGAACGAGCAGAAAGACGTCGAGTGGTGTGGGTTTGCGGATCATGGGACGGCGTCCGGGGAAAGGCCGTTCTCCCATGGCCGATCCCGACGCCGCCCGCAAGCGGTTAATGTGTCTTGCGCTCAGATTGAAGCATTTGTGCGCATTTCTTGCCGAAGCCCGGCCGTCCCGGCATTCCGCTACCGGCTGATGTCTCGGTATAGCGGTCCGCAGGTTTCGCCATCGTGACACGGCCCGTTGCCGGCATACCGTGCTGAGCGGGGCAATGGGTCCCCGCGTCCGCGGGGACGGTGTGTTGTGGAACCTCAGAGGTCACCAGTCACACCTTCCCCGCGAAAGCGGGGAACCATTGGCGTCTCCGAAACTATAAATTCGTCAGTGTGTTGTCGAAACATCGAAATCGTCCGCATCATCCGGGCGGCGCGTCGTGAAGACAATCCGGACCACGCGAACGGTGCGATCCGTCGCCGCCTGTAGCGGCCACTGTCCGGGAACGGCAAGTCGTCTCTGCGCCCCCCGGCCGCGGCGCGAATTCCACGATTAACTAACCTTACCGGTAACCGACCGCACCGGTCTGGAATCATTGTAAGAAAGGCAGGTTGGCGGCGGACCGCGCCGCCTGTCGTTCCGTGCCACGGGGTTTTTGCGCGATGTTTTTCACTCTCTCCAAGCTGGTCTGGTTCGTCCTGCAGCCTTCGGCGGTGCTGGTCGGGCTGGTGGGGATTGCCGCCGTGGCCGGGTTCACCCGCTTCCGCCGCACGGCGAAGATCTCGCTGCTGCTGGCGGCGGCCGGGCTCTTTGTCACCGGCTTCTCGCCGCTGTCGAGCGCGCTCTACCTGCCGCTCGAAGAGCGTTTCGAGCGGGTCGAGCCGGACGGCGAGGTCGCCGGCATCATCGTGCTCGGCGGCGTGTTCGACAGCGACACCGCCGAAGCGCGCGGGACCACGGAATTCAACGAGGCGGCGGAACGGATCACCGAGGTGATCGTGCTGGCCCGTCGCCACCGCCACGCGCGCATCGTCTTCACCGGGGGCTCGGCGCGGCTCTTCACCACCGGCATGACCGAAGCGGAGGGGGCGCGGCGCTATTTCAAATCGGTCGGCCTCGACCCGAACCGCATCATCTATGACGACCAGTCGCGCAACACCTATGAAAACGCCATCTACACCAAGGCGCTGGCGTCGCCGAAACAGGGCGAGACCTGGCTGCTGGTGACTTCGGCCTTTCACATGCCGCGGGCGGTCGGATGCTTCCGCCAGATCGGCATGCCGGTGGTGCCCTGGCCGGTCGATTTCCGCACGGCCGGCGTGCGCAGCCTCAAATCCATGATGCGGTCGCCGGCCCAGGGCCTGCAGCGCACCGACAGGGCGCTCAAGGAATGGGTCGGCCTTTTCGTCTACCGGCTGACCGGCCGCATTCCGTCGTTTTTCCCTGCACCGCAGGAACCGGCGGAGGTGAGACTCAGCGCCGGTGATGCTGCGCCGCAGTAATTCGGGCAGGTCGGGCAGCCTGTCATGAACTTTTCATATCCAATAAAACGGATGAGGAAAAGTATATAATTATAAGAAATATTGACGTTATAGTCGATTGGAAGAACAGCAGCACCGCGACCTGACGTTCACAATTCGCCTTTTCGCACTTGCGGGATCAGGGCGAAGTTTGTAAAGCAGGCGTCCCATTCGGCGGCGGCGGAGACCGACCATTGGAATTGCGCCGGATGGATGCACGTTTCAAAAACGAAAATCACGAGAACACGGATGAACGACGAGTTGGAACAGTCGTGCTGGGGCGTTGCAAGCTGGACGCTTGCGGGGATCGGGATCGTGCTTCTGGCGGTCTATCTGCTGGGTGGTTTTGACACGGCGGTCGTTGCCGCCAACTGACGCCGATCCGGACATGAGAAGAGGGGGCGCGGTCGTTTCGGCCGCGCCCTTTTCGTTTCGCAAGCGGTCGGGCCATGCGCTTTCCGGCTGGACAGCTTCGGGTCGGCGCTGGCACTCTGGCACGGGGGACGATTGCGGAGATCGGCGAGATGGAAAAGCTCAAGCTGGTGATCGCCAACAAGAACTACTCATCCTGGTCGCTGCGGCCCTGGCTGGCGATGCAAATCGCCGATCTCGACTTCGACGAGGTGCTCATTCGGCTCGAACAGGACGACACCCGCGACAACATCCTTGCCTATTCGCCGGCCGGCCGGGTGCCGGTGCTGATCGACGGCGACATCACCATCTGGGAATCGCTGGCGATTCTCGAATACCTCGCAGAAAAATTCCCGGATAGGGGCATGTGGCCGGAAACGGCCGAACAGCGCGCGCTCGCCCGCGCCGTATCGAGCGAGATGCACGCCGGATTTCCCGGCCTGCGCAGCCATTATCCGATGAACATTCGCAAACGGATTCCGGGGCGCCGGCCGACCCCGGAAGCGGCTGCCGATATCGACCGCATCAAGGAAATCTGGGGCGATTGCCTGGAGCGCTATGGCGGATCGTTCCTGTTCGGCGCGTTCTGCAATGCCGATGCGATGTTCGCGCCGGTGGTGTCGCGCTTCGAGACCTACGGCATCGAGGTCGATCGGGCGTGCCGCGCCTATATGGACGACGTCCTGACCCTGCCGGCGTTCGAGAAATGGAGCGCGGCGGCCGAGGCCGAGCCCTGGGTCGTCGAAGCCGACGAGGTCGATCGCGGTCTTGCCGATTTCGGGGTGCCGGAGTGATGCCGCGCAACGAATGCCGGCGCCGAAGCTGAAGGTCTTGCATTGCGCCGGATCGCGGCCATAGTGCGGACCCGGACGGGCGTCCCGCCGGTCCCCCCATGGGAGTGACCTGTCTTGTCTGTCCTGACCTCTTCGATCAATTCGGCTTCCGAAGAATTTGCCGCCAACCGGGCGGCGATGGCCGCGCTCGTCGCCGAGCTTGAGGAGAAGCGCGCGGCGGCGGCGCTGGGCGGCCCGGAGCGGGCGCGAAAGCGCCATGTCGACCGAGGCAAATTGTTGCCGCGCGAGCGGATCTGGCGCCTGATCGATCCCGGCTCGCCGTTCCTGGAGCTGTCGCCGCTGGCCGCCAACGGCATGTATGACGACGACATCCACGCCGCTGGCGTGCTCACCGGCATCGGCCGGATCGAGGGTAGGGAATGCGTGATCATCTGCAATGATGCGACGATCAAGGGCGGCACCTATTACCCGCTGACCGTGAAGAAGCATCTGCGCGCCCAGGAGATCGCCGGCGAAAACCGGATGCCGTGCATCTATCTGGTCGATTCGGGCGGCGCCAACCTTCCGAACCAGGTCGAGGTCTTTCCCGACCGCGAGCATTTCGGCCGCATCTTCTACAACCAGGCCAATCTGTCGGCGGCCGGCATTCCCCAGATCGCCGTCGTCATGGGTTCGTGCACTGCGGGCGGCGCCTATGTGCCGGCCATGTCCGACGAGACCATCATCGTGCGCCGTCAGGGCACGATCTTTCTGGGCGGCCCGCCGCTCGTTAAGGCGGCGACCGGCGAGGTGGTCTCGGCCGAGGATCTCGGCGGCGCCGACGTCCACGCAAGGCTTTCCGGCGTCGCCGACCATTACGCGCTCGACGATGCCCATGCATTGTCGCTTGCCCGCGCCGTCGTCCGTGACCTTAACACGCAGAAGACCGTCGACATCCCGCTCGCCGCGCCGTCGGCGCCGAAATACGACAGCGCCGAACTGGACGGCATCGTCCCCGCCGATATTCGCAAGCAATATGATATCCGCGAGGTGATCGCGCGTTTGGTCGATGGCTCCGAATTCGATGAATTCAAGAAGCTCTACGGCACGACGATCGTCACCGGCTTTGCCCATATCCACGGCATTCCGGTCGGCATCGTCGCCAATAACGGCATCTTGTTTTCCGAATCGGCGCTGAAGGCGGCGCATTTCGTCGAATTGTGCGCGCAGCGCCGCATCCCGCTGCTTTTCCTGCAGAACATCACCGGCTTCATGGTCGGGCGCGAATACGAGGCCGGCGGCATCGCCAAGGACGGGGCAAAAATGGTGACCGCGGTTGCCTGTGCAAAAGTGCCGAAGATCACGCTGATTGTCGGCGGCTCCCACGGCGCCGGCAATTACGGCATGTGCGGCCGTGCCTACAGCCCACGCTTCCTGTTCATGTGGCCGAATGCGCGGATCTCGGTGATGGGCGGCGAGCAGGCGGCAAGCGTGCTGGCAGAGGTCAAGCGCGACAATATCGAGGTCGACGGCGGCATTTGGAGTGCGGAGGAAGAAGAGGCGTTCCGCGCCCCGATCCGCGAAAAATACGAGACCGAGGGCAATCCCTATTTCGCCACCGCCCGGCTCTGGGACGACGGCATTATCGCGCCGGCGGAGACGCGCCGCGTGCTGGCGCTCGCCTATTCGGCGACGCTGAATGCACCGATACCGGAGACGAGATTCGGCGTTTTTCGGATGTAATCCGGCGCGGCGGCTGATATGGCCCGGTCTACCCTCCCCCTTCAAGGCGAGGGTGGACGGCACGAAGTGCCGGCCGGGTGGGGGTTGAAATGCTAATGCATGCGCCATCCGACAGCATCGGATCTATTCTCATTGACCCCCACCCCCGACCCCTCGCCTTGAAGGGGGAGGGGAGATTGACCCCCTCACCCAACCCTCTCCCCAGAGGGGAGAGGGCTTTTTTCTCAATGCCTTGCCGTTGTCGTCCCTTCTCCCCGCCGGGGAGAAGGACAGGATGAGGGGGGCGAGGTGGGAAGGGAGGATAGTCGGCTGCCTGCCGCAAGTCCCGGTTCCTGCCTCGCCGCAAGGGCTTCCTCTGAGAAAAGGGAAATCCGATTGTCAGGGCTGACCGCAAACGAAGTTGCCTGCCGCCACCGCCCCAATGGACCCCCACCTGCGTGGGGGTGACGTTGGAGGGTGTGGATTGTCAGAGAATCCGCCACTCGTCGTCATTCCCGCGAAGAGCCTGTCCCCGCGCAGGTGTTCGGTTCCAGGTGATTGTTTGGATGGAATCGGTGTAGAGCAAGGTATTGCCTTTTTGAGGG
>JANQEG010000119.1 GCA_028278505.1 Rhodobiaceae bacterium | reverse complement strand
GTTTCTTGCTTTCAATGTAGAACTCGTCCAGCCCTCCACCAAAGGTGGAGGTTCCATTTCAATGAAATGGACCACCCGGATAAACCGGGTGGTGACAAGGGAGGGGTTGGGTGGTGACGTCGAAGAGCAAAATGCGAAAAGGCTGAATCGTGCATTTTGCTCTAATTTATTGTGGAGCATCGGGTTATTCCGAAAACCGGTTCCGAATTTTCGGCCCGATGCTCTAACGCGGCGCGATCCCCAGTTCCGGGAACGGCAGGAACGCGACCGGGTCGCCGGCATCGACGCGGGTGAGGTCCTCCGGCAGTTCGATCAGCCCGTCGGCCTCGCGCAAGGACGTGACGATGCCGGAGCCGTCGCGCGGATATTTGCGCAAAATGGCGCCGCCCGCAGGCCCCGATGCGAGGATGCCGCGCAGGAATTCGCGGCGCCCGGGCTTTTTTGTCATGGTGAAATCGGCCGGCAGCAGATAGCGGTGCGGGACGCGCCAGCCGCCGCCGCCGAGCGCAATTAAAAGCGGCCGGCCGTAGAGCAGAAAACTGACCATCGCCGCCACCGGATTGCCCGGCAGGCCGAGGACGACGGCGCGGCCGATGCGGCCGAAACCGAGCGGCCGGCCCGGCTTGATCGCCAGCCGCCACAGATGGCGCTCGCCGAGCGCGGCGATGGCGTCGGCGATATGGTCTTCCTCGCCCATGGAAGCGCCGCCGCTGGTGATCACCACGTCGTGGTTTTCGGCCACCGCCGACAGCACCGAGCGCACCGCCGCTACGCTGTCGGGCAGGATGCCGACATCGGTGACGGTGACATCGAGGGTCTGAAGCAGGGCGGCGAGCAGGTAGTAATTGGCGTCGTAGACCTGGCCCGGGGCGATCGGCTGGCCGGGCCGGACGATCTCGTCGCCCGAGGAGACGATGGCGACCTTCAGCGGCTGGAAGCAGGCGACGCTGTCGCGGCCGGCCGAGGCGATGGCGCCGACATCCTGGGGGCGCAGCCTTGTGCCGGCATCGATTAATACGCTGCCGGCGCGGACGTCCTCGCCGGCGAGGCGGCGGTTGGCGCCCGGCTTCAGGTCCGCGGGAAGGGTGACGAAGGGCCGGTCTTCGCCGTCTTCAACGTCACAGTCCTCCTGCATCGCGACGGTGTCGGCGCCGGCCGGCATCGGCGCGCCGGTGAAGATGCGCGCGGCCGTTCCCGGCGCCAGCGCCGTCTCGGCCGGATGGCCGGCGGCGATGCGCCCGGCCACTTCAAGACGAAAACCACGGTCGAGATAGCCGGCATGGGCAAACGCATAGCCGTCGACGGCGGAATTGTCGGTGAGCGGCACGTCGCGCGGGGCAACGATCGGCTCGGCAAGGACGCGGCCGTGGCAGCGGTCGGTCGCCACCATTTCGGTCGCGACGATCGGCAGCGCCGCCTCGGCGATGATCGCAAGCGCCGCATCGTGGCTCAGCAGCGGCTGGTCGGTGCGGAAGCAGTCATCCTTCAAGGTGCGGTCGGCGGTCATCGGTCCGTTGCGGTCAGATGCAGATATCCGGCGATGAAATCCGCAATCGCCGTGACGTCGTCAAGATCAAACACCGGGATCGGCGCATCGTCGATCGGATGATCGGCGGCGATTGCGACGATATTCGGGTCGTTCGGCGCTAGGGGCTCGGCCTTACGGGCGGTCTCGCGGCGCACCTCGATCTTCGGGTGCGACTGGCTCTTATAGCCCTCGATGATGACGAGATCGCAGGGCGACAGCCGCGCCATGATGTCTTCCATCTGCGGTTCGGGCGCGTCGCGCAGTTCGTGCATCATCGCCCAGCGATAGCCGGAGACGAGCGCGACTTCGGTGGCGCCGGCGCTGCGATGGCGGAAGCTGTCGGTGCCCTGCTTGTCGATGTCGAATTCGTGATGGGCGTGCTTGACGGTGGAGACGCGAAGGCCGCGGCCGACGAACGTGCTGACCAGCCGCTCGACCAGCGTCGTCTTGCCGGAATTCTTCCAGCCGGTGACCCCGAACACCGGGGTCATTCGGCGATTGCTCCGAGTACCGCCATGGCGACCTCCAGATCCTCCGGCGTGTTGACGTTGAAGAACGGATCGATCTCGACATCGTCGACGGTGATGCCGGCAAAGCGGACATCGATCCGCGGATAGCGATCGGCAAAGGCCAGCACCTTGCGGGCCTCGCCGGCCTTGAGCCACTCATCGAGCGCATCGGCGAGCGAGATCGGCCAGAGGCCGAATACGGGATGCACCCGATCGCCCGATAGGGCAAGGGCAATTCCGTGCTCCTCATGGGCGATGGCGCCGACGAGGCGGACGACCAGGTCATGCGGAAAGAACGGGGTGTCGCTCGCCGCCGTCACGATCCATCTTGCCTCGGGCGCGTTCGTTTGGGCAAAGCGCATGCCGGCGAGCACGCCGGCGAGCGGGCCGGCAAAGCCGTCTATCGGGTCAGGTACGACCGGAAGCTTGAAACCGCGGAACCGGCCCGGATCGCCATTGGCATTGATGATAAGGCTGCCGACCTGCGGCCGCAGCCGGTCGAGCACATGGGCGAGCATCGGCCGTTCGCCCAGCGGCACCAGGCATTTGTCGCCGCCGCCCATGCGCCGCGACAAGCCGCCGGCGAGCACGACGCCAAGGGTCAGCGGCGCGTAGCGGGCGTTGTCGTGGATCAGAGATTCGTCATGGCCGGAGACGGTCATTGGCCGACCTCCGGAGCGTGGCAATACCTCCCGTCCGCTTCACGGGGCGGGGTCGGGGGTGGCAGTAAAATCACCGACGAAAGACCTCGCGGGTGAACGATCATTTGCGTCGATGACCACGACCAGGCAATGCTCGCAAATGTCGTAGGGTTCACCCCCCTCCCTGTCCCTCCCCCACAAGGGGGGAGGGGACGATTGCCGCCCGCTCGGAATACTCTCCTGCCCTTCGTGGGGAGGGGTCGGGGGTGGGGGTCGAAAAAAGCAACAACGACGCTTTCGGGTGGCGCAGATGGTTGCGTATACCCCCACCCGGCCGGCGCTGACGCGCCGTCCACCCTCCCGGCAGGGGAAGTGCTGCTGCATATGAGATAACGATGGAACTTTCCCTCTCCCTTGAGGGAGAGGGATACGAAGACCCGGTGAGGCGAAGCCGAGCCGTTGGTCGAAGTCGGGTGAGGGTGATGGGATTTGTCATATGAAGACCCCTCACCCAACCCTCTCCCCACAGGGGAGAGGGCTTTGGAGACCGAACGCAGCCGGCTGTTTTCCGCGGCCATCACAAGAGTGCGGGTCGGTGCGAAATCCTCGCCGCATACAGCCACGTCCCTCACCTTCCCGCCTTCCTTGCGTGCTCCGGCCGCTCGTCCTCGACCGCCGACAGCGGCGCATCGAAGACGATGCGGTCGGCGCCGGCCAGCGCCAGGAAGCGGCGGCCGCGCAGACGCCCGATCAGCGTCAGATTGGCTTGCTGCGCCAGTTCGACGCCCCAGGCGGTGAAGCCCGAGCGCGAGGCGAGCACCGGAATTCCCATCTTCACCGTCTTGATGACCATTTCCGAGGTGAGCCTGCCGGTGGTGTAGAAAATCTTGTCGGCCGGGTCGACCTTTTCCATGAACATGTGGCCGGCGATCTTGTCGACGGCGTTGTGGCGGCCGACATCCTCCATGTAGACGAGCGGCCGGTCCTCGCGGCAGAGCACGCAGCCATGGATCGCGCCGGCGGCGAGATAAAGGCTCGGCGCGGTGTTGATCGCCTTGGCGAGCGCGTAGAGCCAGGAGGTCTTGAGCGTGCCGCCCTCCGGCAGGCGGATATCCTCAAGGCTCTCCATCAGATCGCCGAAGGCGGTCCCTTGCGCGCAGCCCGAGGTCCGCACCTTCTTCTTCAGCTTTTCCTCGTAGTCGGTCTCGCGCTCGGTGCGGACGACGACGACGCCGAGCTCGTCGTCATAGTCGATGCCTCGGACGACATCGTCGGGGCGCAGCATGTGCTGATTTAGGAGGTAGCCGACGGCGAGCAGGTCGGGATGGTCGCCGATCGTCATCGCCGTCACTATTTCCTGGTCGTTCAGAAAGATTGTCAGCGGCCGCTCGGTGATGACCCTGGCCGCGACCGGGCTGCCGGTGTGGTCGACGCCTTCGACCAGCGACGACAGTCGCGGATCGTCCGGTTTCGGCGCAATCTCGAAATCGCTCATCGAAGCCTCTTTCGCGGCCCGCGGTCCGGGCGCCGCGGCCGGGCTCACCCCTGGTTATGGGCAGTTGCGGAGACAACGGCAAGGAACGATATTCAAAGAACAGCGGATTTTGACGCTGCCACAGACCGCGTTAAACGCCTCCAGGAGAAAATGTCATCGTTACCGGCCGCCCGATAAGCTGTCCGAAAGGGCATGTGCTGTTTCGCCCGCACGAGGAGTGTCCGGGCTTCGTCGTCGTCACCGCCGGCACCATCCGCGTGTCGCTGACCGCCGCCAACGGCCGCGAGATTACGCTCTACCGGGTGCATCCGGGCGAAATCTGCCTGCAGACCTTCAACTGCCTCGTCGAAGACCGGCCCTATTCGGCCGAGGGCATCGCCGAAACCGATCTCGAAGCGGTGCTGATCCCGCGGTCCGAATTCCGCCGGCTGATCGCCGACGATGCGGATTTCCAGAAAATGTTCCTGGCGGCGATCGCCTACCGTTTCGGCGATTTCGAGCGGCTGATCGAGGATGTCGCGCTGTCCGGCATGGAGGCGCGGCTGGCGCGGGCGCTGCTTGAGCGCGCCGATGCGGACGGCATCGTCCGCCAGACCCATGAAGCGCTGGCGATCGAGACCGGGTCGGCGCGCGCCGTCGTCACCCGCAAGCTCGCGGTCTTCACCCGGCGCGGCTGGATCGAACGCCGGCGCGGCCAGGTGATCCTGAAGGCTCCGGAGAAGCTCCGCGAATGCATGCACGGGGATTTGTGACTTAGTCGCAGACAGCCCCGCCTTGCCGCCCCATATAGGGGGAAAGTTGCGGAAAACTCAGACCTGAATGGAGACGAAAATGACCAAGAACGAAGGCAATATCGACCGCATTCTGCGCGTTTTGCTGGGCCTGGCGATCCTGTCGCTGGTGTTCGTCGGCCCGCAGACGCCGTGGGGCTGGATCGGTATCGTGCCGCTGGTGACCGGACTGGTCGGCGTCTGCCCGGCCTACAGCCTTTTCGGCATCAACACTTGCGGGGTAAAGACCGCCAACTGAGGCCGGCGCCGACGGCCGCATGTTCACAAAAGATGGCGGTCGGGGCATATTTCTCGTCGGGTTAAGCCGTATTGGGACGGCTTCGACCCCTCTTCCTTCGTCATTGCCCGCTTCATGCGGGCAATCCAATGGCCTATCGGCGTGCGGAAGCGCCTGAGATTCTTAACGAAAGCAGTGCTGTCATCGATGAGCCCACACTACACGACAGAGCAGGATATTTCCGACCTGCCGGGCATGTCCCACTGCTGGCCGGTTCTGGCTTTTTGGGATGGTTTCGATCCCTCCTCCGTCGTCATTGCCCGGTTTATCCGGGCAATCCAATGGCGGTCCGGCGCCCATAAGCGTTTGAATTCCTTAACAAAAGCGTTGGCAAGTGGACGGGCCAATGGACCACCCGGACAAACCGGGTGGTGACGAGGGAGGGGTGGCGGTGATGACATTTGTGTCGTGTAGTGTGCGATGAGCCATTGGACCACCCGGATAAACCGGGTGGTGACGCCGAGGCGAGTTGAAAAGCCCTTCTCCAGACCTCACTTCAGTCGAAAGTCGGGCAATTAAACCGTACAGCAATGGGTCGACGCGCCGGTCGGGTTGCCGGTCAGCCGGCGAGCGGCGCAAGCGCCACGCCGATATAATAGGGCCAGATGAGGATCGCCAAGACGCCCTTCCAGAAGCCCAGGCCCAGATAGCCGAGCGTGAACAGCCAGCCGGCGCACCAGAGCAGGCCGAGCGAGCTGTGCTGTTCGATCTTGATCTTTTCCATGGCCGCGCTCTCCTTCCTTGGGCTGCATCCGCTCGAAGCGGTCGAAACCAATATGGTGGCGGCCGGCGGCAAATTCGACGATTTACAGCCGGCATTTTGCCCAATATACCGCCGCTGGAGCGTTTCCCGCGCAACCGGTCGCCCGTGATTGACGCGCGCCGCCGGGGCATTAATTTAGCGGATTAAGATATGTGCCGGACGCGGCACGGGGACCGGATTAACAGGAGCAGCGCAGCCATGGCCGTCACCAAGGACCAGGTTCTCGACGAACTGAAGCGGGTCAAGGGGCCCGATCGCGACGGCGACATCGTTTCGCTCGGCCTCGTTTCCGACATCGTCATCAATGGCGACAAGGTGATCTTTTCCATCCAGGTCGATCCCGACAAGGCGTCCGACCTGGAGCCGCTGCGCGAGGCGGCTGAGAAGGTCGTGCGCGAAATCCCCGGCGTCACCCAGGCGCTGGTGGCGCTGACCGCCGACCGGCCGACCGGGCAGGCGGCGCCGGAGCCGGCGCCGGCACAAGGCGCGCCGCACCAGAACGTGCCGCTGCCCGGCATCGACAAGATCATCGCCGTTGCCTCGGGCAAGGGCGGCGTCGGCAAGTCGACGACGGCGATCAATCTGGCGCTGGGCTTGAAGGCGCTCGGGCTCAATGTCGGCGTGCTCGATGCCGATATCTACGGGCCGTCGATGCCGCGCCTGCTCGGCATCACCGACCGGCCGCAGGCGGCCGATGAGCGGCGTCTGGCGCCGATGGTCGGCTACGGCCTCGAAGTGATGTCGATCGGCTTCCTGGTCGAGGAGGACACGCCGATGATCTGGCGCGGGCCGATGGTGATGTCGGCGCTGACACAGATGATGCAGGACGTCGCCTGGGGCGAGCTCGACGTGCTCGTCGTCGACATGCCGCCGGGCACGGGCGATGCGCAGTTGACGATGGCGCAGCAGGTGCCGCTGTCCGGCGCCGTCATCGTGTCGACGCCGCAGGACCTGGCGCTGATCGATGCGCGCAAGGGCATCGGCATGTTCCGCAAGGTCAACGTGCCGATCCTCGGCATTGTCGAGAATATGAGCCATTTCCTCTGCCCCCATTGCGGCGAACGCTCGGACATTTTCGGCCATGGCGGGGCGCGGGCCGAGGCCGAACGGCTCGGCGTACCGTTCCTCGGCGAGGTGCCGCTGACCATGGCGATCCGCGAAAAATCGGATGCCGGCGCCCCGGTCGTCGTCTCCGAGCCGGACAGCCCGCACGCCAAGATCTACACCGAGATCGCTGCCGCCGTCTGGGGCGGCGTCAGCGGCGGCAGGAGCGACAAGCGCGCCGCGCCGCGGATCGTGGTGGAATAGCCGGGCGCCGGAATCCCCTCCCGGTTTCGGGCCATTCTCTGCACCGATATTGCGGTCTTGCCCTTATGTGGCCTATTCCGAGATGATCGCCGACCGGCTATCGCACGGGCGGCGGCGGAGATGTTTGCGTCGGAATACCGTCGGGGGGGTGGAATGGAAATCGTCTCCGTAACCCACAGGGTGCCGGCCACGCGGCTGTCCAATGACGACACCATTGAGCGCATGGCCGCGGCGAGCCGCGCGCATTTGAGCGCCGACGAGCTTGCGGTCGCGCGCGAACATGTCGGCACGATCCTTGCCCAGGCCGGGGCCGAATTCCGCCACGTCACCGACGGCAGGGAACAGCCGGTCGACCTTGTCGTCGACGCGGCAGAAGCGGCGCTGCAGCGCGCCGGGATCGCCGCAACGGAACTCGATTTCATCCTCTATGGCGGCGTCACCCGCCACCACGTGGTGCCGTCATGCGCGGCGGTGATCCAGGGCCGGCTCGGTGCCCCGAACGCCACCTGTTTCGATGTCGGCGATGCCTGCGCCAGTTGGGCTCAGGCGATGCGGGTCGCCGAAAGCCTGCTTGCCGGCCGGACCGCCGGCTGCGGCCTGGTGCTCTCCAATGAGACCGGCCACTATCAGGACTGCAGGGCCTGGGAAATCCCGTCATTCGACCGGCTCAAGGTCCTGGCCCCGGCGCTGACGCTCGGCGAGGCCGCGACCGCCACGGTGGTCGCCGCCAGCGCGGAGAAGTCGGTCCGCTTTCACGGCCAGACCTGGGGCCAGTACGCCGATCTCGCGGTGCTGCCGATCGTCGATCCCGCGCCTTATGCCGAAATCGGCCTCTCAGACCTCCTCCAACTGAAATTCCACACCGACACCGGCGAGTTGACCAGGCAGGGCCTGAAGGCGGCGATCAAGACGATCACCGAGGGCGACTTCTTTCGCGACGGCCCGGCCGACTGGTTCGTGCCCCATGCCGGCGCCGAGGCCAGCATCGATGCCTTTCTGAAAATTACGAAATTTCCGGTCCGCAATCTCGTCATGACGTTCAGGGAATACGGCAACACGGTCGCGTCGTCGATCCCGCTCGGCCTCAGCCTGGCGATTGCGGACGGCCGTATCCGGCGCGGCGATCGGGTGTTCATCGCCACCGCCGCGGCGGGCATTTCGATCGTTGCGGCGATCTTCACGTATTAGAGCGTCGGGCGCCGCATGACCCGGCGATGTGGCGGAAGCACACTGGCTGCGAATAGCGATCCAGCGTTTTCATGAAAACGTCCGGTATTGCCTTCCGAGAAGAAAGATGAACGCCGAATAATCGGCCGCGACCAGGGTCTCTTTTTTATCTTTCGCCGGTAATCGTGCTTTTCAATTCGTATGGCAATCCTACTCTTATGCATATCAGCAACTTAGACATGTAATTCACTGCCTACTGTCCTCTTTCTGCAAAAGGAGGACCTGAAATGCCCAATCCAAACATCAACAAAGAACGCGGTGCCCGGCTCGACCAGGCCATGGTCCGGCGCGGCCAGCGCAAGGCCATGGCGCTCGCAGCGGAACTGAAACTCTCGCCCGCGGCCATTTCCAAATGGAGGCAGGGTCACGCCATGTCGGTGGAGAATGCCTGCCGGCTTTCCGTGCTTCTCGACGTTTCGCTGGACTGGCTACTGATGGGCCGCGCGGAGCCGGGCCCGACGCCGACACACGAGCTCAAGGATCTGGAACTCGACCTCGTCGACAAGCTGCGGCGGCGCCCGACGCGGATCGGAAAACTCCTGCTCGGCCTGATCACGGAAATACCGGAACGATCCGAGGTCGACTGATCCGCCAAGAAATCAACCAGGAGTAAAACTGAAAAACCGAATTAAGTCACAGTAAACCACTTCTGATTGTATTACCCCACAAATAGTGCGCAGATTTCGAATATTCTCTGACTGGTTGTCGGGGAGAGACAGAACGAAAAGCGCAAGGAGACCGTCGATATGGGTGACACCTATACCCTCACATTCATCAACAACTCCCAGAACAACTGGGATTTCTGCTGCTATCAGGAAGACCCGAACATCAGCACCCAGGACGTCATGTCGCTGGCCTGGTTCGCCTTTCCGGTGGCGCCGACGACCTCGGTCTCGTTCAGTTGGACGATCAACTACCAGTTCGTCTGGAGTCAGACCGGCAAGCTCGGCGCCGGCGTGAGATTCAGCGCCAGCCAGAAATGGGACACCTCGCTCACCGGCAAGAACGGTGTCGACTTCACCCGCAAGCCGAACCAGGCGTTCACGTTCCAGAACCAGATGCCGTTCGGCGACCAGGGGACGCTCTACATCAACCAGGACGGCACGATCCCCTCGGACACCGCCGCCGTCGGCATCAATATGGGGATCGAGGGCGCACCGCCGGGGGCCGGCACCGGCACTTTCGTGGTTCCGGCACAGCCGAACATCACCGCGAGCTTCAGCCCGCACCCGACCTATTGGGTGACCTTCGGCCAGTACACGCCGGGACAGGTGCTGGACATCCAGCAGATTACCCAGAAGGCGCAGGTCGAGTTCCCGGTCAATGTCTACGACATGTACGCGATCCTCGGTCCCGACAATAAGTGGACGGTGACGTCGCAGCAGACCCTCAACAGGATCTTTCTGGAGAGCGGCAGAGACGCGCCGCATGCGCTGCTCACCGACGCGTCGCTCTTGAAGTAGCGCCGGAAAGGCGCCGGGTTCGTGGGTCCCGTCGAACCCGGCGCGTTCCGCACAGAAAAGGAAGCGGTGATGCCGACCCGACCGGAGCGGAAAACGGCCCTTCTGGTCAATGGCAGCAATGCCAAGACCAGCATCGCCATCTGGGTCAGGATGCAGGCGGCGCCTGACGATGCGCCGATCGCGTGGCTCAGCGCGCTGTTGTCGCCCGACAGCTATTCCGTGTTCCAATGGCAGGCGAGCTACGAGTACATCTGGGCCAACACCGGAAAACTCTTTTCCGGCAAGATCGTCAACGCCGCCCAGCGGGTCGCGGTCTCGGACAAAGCGCCGGCGGTGCGCCTGGAACAGCACGGCAACGGCTACCGGCTGGTGCCGTTCACGCCGGCGCTGAGCCTGCCCCCGGGCAGGCTGCTGGTCGAAGCCTCCGGCGAGGTGCCGATGGACCAGCTTACGGTCGGGGTCAATCTTCGGATCGACTGCGGCATGGGCCAGCCCGGGGACGGCGCAAGCGTCGTCCAGGCGCAGCCCAACCTCAGCTTCCAATGGACGGTCGGCGAGGCGTATTTCGCCAATTTCGGCATCATTCCGCAGTCGCAATACGACCCGCCCGCGGTCCAGAACCAGGCGGCACTGCCGCTCGATTTCGGCACCGGGTCCGAGGTCGGGGTCATTTTGGATCGCAATAACACGCTGAAACAAATGACGAAATCTCGGCTCACCGACATCCATCGAGAGCCTCCGTCGTAACGCCGGTCCGGCCGGACGGAAACAGATGGGCAGAACGCCCCAACAGAGTACACTCAATCCAAAGGGAAAGGACGCCATCATGGCAACCGAAGACGAAGCCAATCGCACCTTGGCGGCGCATGCCGACGAGATCATGGAAAACCCCAATGTCATGGCCATCAGCGTGATCGAGGACGAAAACGGCGAAAAGATCATCGAAATCTCGCTCGCTGCGCCCGAGATCGAGGTTGACGACGATGCGGTCAAAGCGGAATCGGTTCGCGGATATACCCCGCACATCGCCCCGGACGAACTCGTCATTCCGGATGCCGCCACCGGCACGCTCAAAAAGGGCGGCGCGACCATTCGCGTGCTGAAGCGCGTGAGCGGCAAATTCCATGTCCAGAGCTTCACCGGCCGTCAGCGCCCGGCAAAGGGCGGCGACAGTTGCGGCCCGGCGGCGGGCAATTGGTCGGGAACGCTCGGCGCGCGGGTTTCCCAGAAGACCACCGCCTGCATCCTGTCGAACTGGCACGTGCTCTATGGCGGGGCGGCAAAGGACGGCGATCCGGTGCTGCAGCCGGGGCGCGGTGACGGCGGCACCTATCCCGCGGACACCATCGCCTACAATCTAAAGGGGGTGCTGGATCAGTTTGTCGACGCCGCCATTGCCGAGATCCGCAAGCCCGCGGACGACTATGTCGCCGAGGGGACCCGCTGCTTTGGGCCGATCACCGGCGTCGGCGTCGCCGTGGTCAACATGAAGGTGAAGAAATGCGGCCGGACGACCGAGGCGACCAACGGCACGGTGCGGTCGACCAACGCCACCGTCCGGGTCAGCGGCTATCCCGGCGGCGACCGGATCTTCACCGATCAGATCCTGATGACGGCGATGTCGCAGCCCGGCGATTCCGGCTCGATCGTGCTTGACGACAACAACGAGGCCGTCGGCCTGCTGTTTGCCGGCGGCGACTCGGACACCATTGCCAACAAGATCCAGCGGGTGATCGCCGCGTTCAGCGTGACCTTCTGATCGCCGATCCGCAGCGCTTGACCGGCGCAGAAGAATGGCGGGCCCCGGCCCGCCATTTTTCGTTTCGGTCGAGCGCTATACGTGGTCAGGCGCTGCGTGCCGACCGCGCTTCAGCCGGTCTCGACATAGTCGAGCGGCAGCGCGGTCGTGTACTTGATCTGCTCCATGGCAAACGACGAGGAGACATCGGCGAGTTCGATGCGGCCGATCAGGCGCTTGTAGAAGCGGTCATAGGCCTCGATGTCGGGCACGACGACGCGCAGCATATAGTCGATCTGGCCGCTCATCCGATAGAACTCGACGATTTCGGGAAAGTCCTGGACCGCCTCGGCGAAGCGCCGCAGCCATTCCTCGCTGTGCTGGTTGGTGGTGACGGTGACGAAGACGGTCACGCTGGCGTTGACCTTTTTCGGATCGAGCAGGGCGACGCGACGCTCGATCACGCCCTCATCCTCGAGCTTTTGAATGCGACGCCAGCACGGCGTCGTCGACAGGCCGACGCGCCTGCCGACCTCGGCCACCGGCATGGTCGCGTCCCGTTGCAGGATATCGAGGATGCGACGGTCGATGCGGTCCATGACCAAAAAACTCCCGAAAATTAATTCCAATAGACGCCGGAAATGCCGGCGGCTGTGGAAAGAAATATAGAAAACCGGCACCCTTTGGGAAATTTCAAACTACACGAGACAACAGATATATGCCGTCCTGCCGGGCTCGACCCAATGGTGTCCGGCTTAATTCGATGCCGTCGCCTTAGGCGATTGTCGTGATGACATCTTTTCGACTGAAGTGAGGCTTGGACATAAGGGCAGCCTCTCCGCTCGACCTCACCACCCAACCCCTCCTTCGTCACCACCCAACCCCTCCATTGTCACCACCCGGCTTGTCCGGGTGGTCCATTGGCTTGTCGGCTTGATCAACGCATTGGTGAAGGAATTCAAGCGCTTCTGAGCGCCGAAAGGCCATTGGATTGCCCGCATAAAGCGGGCAATGACGAAGGAGGGGGTGTCGAAACCATCCAAAAACGCTTTGACCGGAAAGCAGCGGGTCAAGCCGGGTGATCACGAATGTCTCGTGCGAGAAATCTATTGCGTCAGCAGCGCGACCTGCCGGCGCAGCACCGGCAGGATTTCCGCCTCGAACCAGGGATTTCGCTTCAGCCAGGCGGTGTTGCGCCAGGACGGGTGCGGCAGCGGCAACAGGCGCGGCCGGCGCTCCTGCCCGAATATCCGGCGCCAGTCGCGCACCGTCGCGGTCAGGCTGCGGCCGCGTTCCGGGCCGAGCTGGTAGGCGTGGGCATATTGGCCGATCGCCAGGATGAGCTCGAGCTGGGGCATGGCGGCAAAGACACGGTCGTGCCAGGCCGCCCGGCATTCGGGCCGCGGCGGCAGGTCGGCGCCGCGGTCATCCTGGCCGGGAAAGCAGAAGCCCATCGGCACGATCGCCAGCTTGTCGGTGTCGTAGAAGATGTCGCGGCCGATCCCCATCCAGGCGCGCAGACGGTCGCCGGAAGGATCGTCGAAGGGCAGGCCGGAGGCGTGGACCCGGGTGCCGGGCGCCTGACCGCTGATGCACAGCCGCGCCGTCGCCGACAGATGCAGCACCGGCCGCGGCGCGTGCGGCAGCGGCGCCCGCAGGGGCGCGTCCCGACAAATCCGACAGGCCGCGATCGTGGCCGCGAGTTCACCGGGCGTCGCGACGCTCATCGCGATCGACTAATGGCGGAACGTGGTCTGTCCCGTGCTCGATGAGACGACGACGCGGACCGCCCCCTGCTGGCCCTGAGCGCCGGAAAAATCGGCGATCGGACCCTCGAACCGGTAGGCGCTCTGTTTCCATTCGTAGCCCTTGTCCTCCGAATAGCGGGACAGGACCAGATAACAGGTCTGCCGCTCGTGCAGCGAGGTCTGCCAACTCCCGGTCGCTTTGGCCGAGACGAGCGGCGCCGTGTTACCGCCCATACCCATGCCCATTCCGTCCATGCCCATTCCCATGCCCATTCCCATACCGCTCATGCCGCCCATACCGAATACCGGATTCTGGCTGAGCCAGGGATTCGACTGGAACATGAAGCGCATGAACGGGTTGGCGTTCAACCATTGCGCCATCGCCTGCGAGAACGAGCCGAAACCGCCATAGGCGTTCGAGAACACCATCGACGGCCAGTCGTCGCCCATCCGCCTGATGACGATGACCGACGGCTGATCGGACTTGAACCACAGCGAAAAGACCAGACCTTCGCCGCGTTCGGCACACACCTGCGGCCACGCGCCGGCGCTTGCCGGAAAGGCGATCAGGGCCAGCGCCGCGATCGCACCGAATGCTTTACGCATAATTTCCCTCCGCTTCGCCCCCGCACCGATTCAATCGACAAGCCTAATGTAGTGCGCCTGCAGCGGCACGGCCATGCGACGCGACGCAGCGACGGCAATGCGCGGGCTCGGCCGGTCAGGACAAGGCGCTCGGGCGGGCGGCTACGCTTTCGTGCCAGCGCCTGAGCGCGGCATGGTCGTCGGGAACGGCGATTTTGATGGCGCGGAGGAAATCCACCGCCGTCATCGCGGTGATGTCGGCGACCGTATAGCGGGCGCCGACGACGTAAGGCCGATCGGCGAGCACGTTGTCGAGCCAGGCCAGTTCGGCCATGACCTTGGGCCGGTTGGCCTCGCCCCATTCGACGATCTGCGGCACCTCGAACGCGGCCATGCCGGGCTGGGTGTGCCGGTAGACATGCGCAATCGCCGCGTATAAGCCGAACTCGATCCGTCGGCTCCACATCTCGACCAGCGCGATTTCACGCGGATCTCTGCCGAAAAGGTTCGGCTCCGGGTAGAGCGCCTCGAAATAGCGGCAGATCGCCATGGTCTCGGAGATCGCCGTATCGTCGTCGAGCAGCAGGACCGGAACCCGCTGTTTCGGATTGAGTTCGGTGAAGCGATCCGTACGGTGCTCCATATTGGCCAGATCGAGATCCTCGATCGGCAGGTCGATCCCCTTCTCGGCCAGGAATATCCGCACCCGCCGCGGACTGGGTGCACGCGAAGCGCTCAGCAATTTCATGACGCAATCCTCTTTCCTTTTAAAGTGGAGCACGGACACCGGCGGCGGGCAAGGCCAATTTTCCTCTGTTTTTGCGAATTATATTTAGAATACAATCAAATAGAATTAGCGGCCGGCGGTGGCGTCGCGGTGGATTTCGCGCCATTCCCGCGGCCGCTCGAACGCGCCGCGCCAGAGGCCGTGCGACGCCGCCCGTGCGGCGCGCTCCTCGGCCCGGTAATCGCCATAGGCCACCGCCCAGCCATCGCGCACCATCTGACGGTTGAGGTTCAGATCACCGCTGCGGCAGGTCGCGATCAGGCGGTCGTAGCGGTCGTGCTCGGTTCCGCTGCAGAGGATTTCGCGCCCCCCGATCAATCCGGCAAGATGGCGCCTTGCATCGTCGCCGCAGGCATAGGCGCCGCCCTCACGCCGGCAGATCTGGCCGATTTCCGGGGCATCGATGCCGCCGAGGCGCAGCCTTTGGCCGGCAACCGTCAGGCTGTCGCCGTCGACGACCCGCGCAGCCCCGCGCACCTCCCGCATCTCAAGACGGCCCAGCAGCACGGTGATGCCGAGCAGGATGACCACCGCCGTTGAGAGCCGCGGCAGATAGCGCAACCGCCGGAAACCGGAGCGGCGGAAAGACGACCGAAACCGTTTCACTGGAGCCTCGCGTAATTCTGTCCCGCCGAAACCGCGGCAGGCGCACCGGCAGACCTTTTCCGGCAACGCTTTAATGTTCCGTAAACCACGTTTCTGAGGCCGATTTTAAGGCTTGGCGTCGATGATGCCTTTTTCTTGGCCGGTTCACGCCGGCCGCCAGTGGATTTGAGCCGGTGGGGAGTTCGCATTCATGACGGGGGCCGTCGCGCACGGAAAAGACTCGGACGCTGCGCGCTACCGCGAACGCTCCCGGCGCGGCAGCGAGCTTTCCCGCATCATCAAGTCAACCCGCGAACGGATCAACGCGTCGGGCGAATACCCGCCGGAGTTCGACTACGAACTGGCGCTGATGTATGCGCGCACCCGGCAGAGCGCGTCCTACGCGATCCCGGTATTTGCGATCATCGTCGCCACCATGCTGTCGCTCGGCGGCGACAAGTCGACAGCACTGATCTGGCTGCTGGCGACGCTCAGCGCCCATGCGCTTGTGCTCTGGTCGAGCCGGCGGTTCGAATCGTTGGACCGGAAAGACGCGCGGGTCAGAAGCTGGCGGCCGCGATTCGCGGTGGTGGAGTTCCTCAACGGCGTCGCCTGGGGCAGCATGGTCTTCGTCCCGACGTCCGCGATCGACGGGCATGCGGTCGAAATCTTCCAGTTCGCCACCATGCTGACGGTGATTGCCGTCGGTGCCATGCTGGCGAGCAATCTGCCGGTTGCCGTGGTCGCCGGGACCCTGCCGATTTCCGTCATGCTCGCCTTCTCCCTGGCCCTCAACACCGACAAGATGTATATCGCCATGGCGATCATGGCGCTCGGCGCGCAGATGTTCTTCCTGGTGCTGTCCGGCCGCGTCTACCGGACGACGCTGATGATGCTCGAATACCGGGTCGAGAAGGACAATCTCATCGCCGAACTGGAGCAGGCCAAGGCGATCTCCGACGAGGCGCGCCGCCGGGCCGAGGAGGCCAACCTCGCCAAATCGCGGTTTCTGGCGACCATGAGCCACGAACTGCGCACGCCGCTCAACGCCATTCTCGGCTTTTCCGAGGTGCTGAAATCGGAGATCTTCGGCCCGCTGCCGAGCGATCAGTACCGCGAATACGCCAACGACATCCATTCCAGCGGCAACCACCTGCTCAATCTGATCAACGAGATCCTCGACCTCTCGCGGGTCGAGGCCGGGCGCTATGCGCTCAACGAGGAGACGGTCGCCCTCACCCATATCGCCGAGGATTGCTGCGATCTGCTGCAGCTCAAAATGCGCAACAAGAACATCACCGTTTCCCAGCAGTTCGAGCCGAACCTGCCGAAACTGTGGGCCGATGAGCGCGCCGTGCGCCAGATCATCCTCAACCTGCTCTCCAACGCGATCAAATTCACGCCGATCGACGGCAGGATCACCATCAAGGTCGGCTGGACCGCCGGCGGCGGCCAGTATGCGGCCATCCGCGACACCGGTCCCGGCATCCCCGAGGAGGAAATCCCGGTCGTGCTCTCCGCTTTCGGTCAGGGATCGCTCGCCATCAAGACCGCGGAGCAGGGCACCGGCCTCGGCCTGCCCATCGTCCAGGCCCTGGTCAAGATGCATGGCGGCTCGTTCGATCTGAAAAGCAAGCTGCGCGAAGGCACCGAAGTGACCGTGACGTTCCCGAGCGTGCGGGTGATGGAGGTGCTGGCGCCGATCAGCGAAGACGACGAGGACGATCTGGCGCCGATCCTCGCCGGCGGCGGACCGCGGCCGAGCCTGCGCCGAAATGCCGGCTGAACGTAGGTGAAAACCAGATCACTGATCATTACTGCCCGCACCCGCTGACGTCCGGTTGAATTCACCGCTGTCGCCATAGCCTGTTGTCGTGATGGCTTTTTTTCGACTGAAGGGAGCTCGGACACGGGGCAGCCTTTCGCCTCGACGTCACCACCCAACTCTCTGTTGTCACCACTCAACCCCTCCTTCGTCACCACCCAACCCCTCCTTCGTCACCACCCGGTTTTATCCGGGTGGTCCATTACCCGCGCCGGAATTGCCGGATTGCTCATTTGCCTCCCAATCCGCACCTTCCCCGCGTGAAGCGGGGAACCATTGGCGCGAGCGACAAATCCCTGTTCCGATTAATAAATTCGAGGCATCGCGCGAATTTCAGCCGGCATACCGTGCCGAGCGGGGCAATGGGCTTCCGCTTTCGCGGGAGCGGTGGGTGGTGTGGGCGTTACGGGTGAACGACGCTGCCCCACCTCAGGTGTCATTGCCGGGCTTGTCCCGGCAATCCAAACTGACTGTGTTGTCAATCTGTTAGGCCTCATGGATCACCGGGACAAGCCCGGTGATGACAGGGGAGAAGGCGGCAAAAACCTCAGCCGACCAGCAACGCGCCCGTAACCGGCGACCCTCAGGCGCGATCGGCGGCTTGCGTTCACGCCGGCGCCCCTTACCTTTGGCTATGACCGGCCGCGTGCGGCCGCCGACCGGAGACGGAGGGTGACGACCCGGAATGGGACGGTTCACAACCCTGCTGGCGCTCGCGATCGTGCTGATCGCGCTGATCGCGGCGTTGCTCAGTTACGAGGACGGGGCCGTATTGGGCATGAATACGGACGATTTCGTCCGCGCGGCGGCGTTCGCGGCAATGGCCCTGTTCGTCGGCGGCGGGCTCTTTGGCCGCGGCCAGCTTTCCACCGCGGTGCGCTCGGCCGTCATCTGGCTCGGCATCGCGCTTATGCTCATCGCCGGCTACGCCTATCGCCACGAGGCTGCGGCGATCGGCGAGCGCATCGTCGGTGTGCTCGTCCCGGGCATGGCGATCTCCGGCCGCGACGGCAATGCCGCCACGGTCTCCGTGGTGCGCTCCGCCGACGGCCATTTCTCGCTGTCGGCCGATGTCGAGGGGACGCTTGTCGACTTCCTGGTCGACAGCGGCGCGAGCACGGTGGTGCTGACGCTGCGCGATGCCCGGCGCGCCGGCTACCGGGCGGAAGACTTGCGGTTCTCCGTGCCAATCAGCACGGCCAACGGGCAAACGGTGGCGGCGCCGATCCGTATCGGCGAGATCGCCGTCGGCGATATCCGGGCTACGAATGTGCGCGGTCTGGTGGCGCGCCCCGGCTCGCTGTCGCAGAGCCTGCTCGGCATGACCTTTCTCGACCGGCTCAGCCGCTGGGAGGTTTCCGGCGACCGCCTGGTGCTCACCCAATAGCGGATCGCGTCAGACTAGGCTCGCGAAGAACCGTATCGCGACGACGAACAGAAAGATGCCGAAGGCGATTTCGAGCTTCCGCTTTGACAGCGCGTGGGCGATCCGAACGCCGATCGGCGCGGCATAGATGGTCACCGGGATGACCAGCAGCACACCGAGCAAATTGACATAGCCGAAGGAGAAGGGCGGCAGGCCGGCAGCACCCCAGCCGGCCCAGACGAAGCCGAGCGCGCCCGGAATGCTGATCAGCACCCCCATGCCCGACGATGTCGCGACCGCCTGGTGGATCGGCCGGCCATAGAGCGTCATATAGGTGTTGTTCATGATGCCGCCGCCTACACCCATCAGCGTGGAAAAGACGCCCATCAATGTGCCGGCGGCCCAGCGCCACGGCGGCTTCGGCAGTTCGGTGCCAAGACTCATCCTGTCGACGCCGGCCAACATGCGCACACCGATGACGACGGCGATCGCGGCGAAAATGCCCTTCAAGGCATCGGCGGACACATAGGCCGCGATCAGCGCGCCGATGACGACGCCCGCGGGCACGGCGACGACCCAGCCTTTCAAAATCTCCATATCGACCGCGCCGCGGGCCTTGTGGGCGAGGAACGAGCGCACCGATGTCGGGATGATGATGCCGAGCGAGGTGCCGACCGACAGGTGCATGCGGATCGCCTCGTCGACGCCGAGCATGGTGAGAAACTGATAGAGCACCGGCACCAGGACGGCGCCGCCGCCAATGCCGAATATCCCGGCGAGAACGCCGGCGACGAAACCCGAGGCGACAAGCGCAAGCGCCAGAAGAGCCAGTTCGGTGAACGACGCCGTGACGGTCATGGGTCTGGTCTCTCGCGCGGCCTGGACCGGCGAACAGCATGCACCCCGGGCGTCAAGGCAAGGCCGTCGTCATAGCGTATTTGCGGCCGGTTCCAAAACCCGATCCGTCGGCGCGACGGCGGCAAGCGCGCGGGCCAGCACCTCGGCGCCGGCATCGGCGCGGATCGAGTCGACGGTGAGGATGCGGCGCCAGGCGCGGGCGCCCGGCACGCCCTGAAACAGGCCGAGCATGTGGCGGGTGATGGCGGCGAGGCGGGTTCCGCGTCGAAGCTCCGCCTCGATATAGACGATCATCGCCTCGGCGACCGCTTCGGGCGTGCGGTGCGGCGGCGCGACACCAAAAAGCCGGCGGTCGACCTCGAGCAGCAGCGCCGGCGTCTTATAGGCGGCGCGGCCCAGCATGACGCCGTCGACATGGGCGAGATGAGCCTCGGCCGCATCGAGCGTGTCGATGCCGCCATTGACGATCACCGGCAGGTCGGGACGCGTCGCCTTCAGCCGATAGACGCGGCCATAGTCGAGCGGCGGGATGTCGCGATTCTCCTTCGGGCTCAGGCCCTGAAGCCAGGCCTTGCGGGCGTGGACGATCAGACGATCGACGCCGGCGGCCGCGACCGCATCGATGAACCGGTCGAGATCGGTCTCCACATCCTGGTCGTCGATGCCGAGCCGGCATTTGACGGTCACCGGAATGTTCACCGCCGCCTTCATCGCCGCAACGCAGTCGCCGACGAGGTCCGGCGTGGCCATCAGCGCCGCCCCGAAGGCGCCCGACTGAACCCGGTCGGAGGGACAGCCGCAATTGAGGTTGATCTCGTCATAGCCGAAATCGGCACCGATCCGCGCGGCTTTCGCGAGCCTCGTCGGATCGGCGCCGCCAAGTTGCAGCGCCACGGGATGCTCGGCCGGATCAAAGCCGATCAGCCGCTCGCGGTCGCCATGGATGACCGCATCGGCGGTGACCATCTCGGTGTAGAGCAGCGCGCAACGCGTCATCAACCGGTGAAAAGCGCGGCAATGCCGGTCGGTCCACTCCATCATCGGCGCGACGGCGAAGATCTTTTCTCGGTTTTTCGGCGTGATCTCGGTCATCTGCACGCATTCGGGATTCGGTCCGGCCGGGCTTGAGCGGGAAATCAGCTTTGACTGGGAAGCGCGATCCCCTTTATGCCAAGACCGAGGGTAGACGGTTCGGGCATTGCGCGCCCGGCGGTATAATGGGCAGAACGGCCGGCCCCGCGCAAGCCGAAGGACGGGTGATGGAGACGATCGGAGCTGTTGCGTTGGCCGGGGGCTTTGCCTGGTTCGCCGCCGTCGTCGTTCGCCTTGCGGTGCTTTTCATCGCCGTCGTGCAGCCGCGCCCGAAAAACCTGCGCGGCACGCGCGCCGACCGGCCGCGCGTTTCCGTGCTGGTGCCGGTCAAGACCGTCGACATTGCCTTCGAGCCGGCGCTTGCCGCACTGCTTGCCCAGGACTATCCTGATTTCGAGACGGTTATCTGCGGCGATAGTGAAGCCGAGGCCGCCTTTGCCGCGGCGCGGGCCATAGAAGCGCGCTTTCCGGGCGCCAAAGTCCGTTACGTTACCTCCGACGCACGCATCGGCCCCAATCCCAAGATCAACAACCTCGCCGCCGCGATACCGACGGTCGATGCCGAGCTGCTGCTGATCAAGGATTCCAATATCGTCATGGACAAGAGCGAGCTTCGGCGCCTCGTCGCCGATCTGACGGAAGGCGTCGGGCTCGTCTGCGCGATACCGATCGCAGTGCGCACGCAAGGCTTTGCCGCCGAGGTCGAGCGCGCCGTGATGAACGGCCATGGAGCGCCGCTGGTTTTGGCCGGCGCCGCGCTCGGGCTCGATATCGGCTACGGCAAGGTGATGCTGGTCAGGCGCCGCGATTTCGAGGCGGTCGACGGCCTCACGGTCATGGCCCCGCATTTCGGTGACGACCACGCGCTGGCGCTGGCGCTGCGCAAGGTCGGACTCCGGACGGTGTTCACCGACCGGGCCGTGGTCCAGCCGCTCGGACAGCGCAGGTTTGCCGAGGTCTGGGACCGGCAACTGCGCTGGATGGTGATCCGCCGCAACCAGGAAGTCGCGTCCTTCCTGGCCGAGCCGCTGGCGACCGGCGCCTTCGCCGCACTCGCCGCAGCCTTCGGCGCACCGCTTTTCGGGCTGTCGGCCTGGGCTGCGATCGCCCTCACCGCTGTGCTCTGGATCGCGACGGAGGCCGCGTTCCTGGCGCGGCGCGGCTGGGGGATGTCGCCGATGCTGCCCTTCGCCGTCATCGCCCGCGACGCGTTATTGCTGGCCTTGTGGCTGCGCGCCTGGTTTACGCATAGGGTTAGCTGGCGCGGCAGCGACTACGATGTGGCGTAGGTGCGGCTCTCATCCCGCCGACAGCGACCATTGACCCAATTGAATGGTATAAATCGCTCTGCCGACCGACGGCATTGAGCGCAGACGTCAATGCGACCCCGGCGAAAGCCGGGGGAAGCAATCCAGGGCATCATGCGCAGAACTGGATTGCCGCGCCGGCTGACGCCGGCTCGCAATGACGGTGGAAGACGATGACTCACCCCCCACCCTGTCCCTCCCCCACAAGGGGGGAGGGAACGATTGCGGCAAGCTCGGCATAACTCCCCTCCCCCTTGTGGGGAGGGGTCGGGGGTGGGGGTCAAAAAAAGGAAACAGTCCAACGCTGCCGCCGAACAGTACGTCAGCGATCCACCCCCACCCGGCCGGCGCTCACGCGCCGTCCACCCTCCCCACAAGGGGGAGGGTAAACCAGCCGCAAACTCAGCGCTTTATGACGACGCCACCCACAACCGCGTCGCAATCGTCACTGCACGCATCAGAGATGCTGCCGCGAAAACAAAAATCCAAATGAGGTGAAGACGACGGGGAATATCACCAATCCTCGGGTTCGTGGGTCGGCGTTTATTTTCTTTGTGTTATTCGGATCCCGGACCCTTCCCCCCGTCCTCCGGAAGCCGGTCGGCGGTTTCGGGGATTTCGACGGCAATCGCCGTCATCACCCGATCGACGAGAAACCGCGGCAGCAGCGGCAGCAGCCGTGTCCCAAAGACGAGCAGCCGCGGGAACGCGATGACCGGCCGGCCGCGATCGAGCCCGCGGCGGATGGTCCGCGCCGCCCTTTCGGCGCTGACCGCGAGCGGCTTCGGGCAGTCCATCTCGGCATTGAGCGGCGTGTTCACAAAGCCGGCGATCACCAGGGACACGCCGACATTGGCGCGGGAAAGCGTGCCGCGGATCGAGTCCGCATAAGAATGGATCGCCGCCTTGGAGGCGTTATAGGCCGGCGAATAGGGCATGCCGCGCAGGCCCGAGACCGAGCCGATGAGGGCGATGCGGCCGCGCCGCCGCGCCGCCATCGGCCGTAAGAGCGGCTCCACCGTGTTAATGGCGCCGACGAGATTGGTGGCCAGCAAGGCCCGCACCGCTTCCGGGGTCTCGAAAGGGCGGTCGCGGCCGATGCCGCCGGTGATGCCGGCGCCGGCGATCACAAGGTCGATCGGCGTCTCGCGGTCGATCCCGAGGATGAACTCGGCCAGTTCCTTGCGGTCGCGGACGTCGATGGCCGCTTCGGTCACGTCGGCGCCCTTTTCAGCGCAGGCGGCCGCGACCTCGGCAAGGCGCTCAGGATTGCGCCCGATCAGGATGAGTTTCTGGTCCGGTGCGGCATAGTCGATCGCCAGCGCTCGGCCGATGCCGCTGGAGGCGCCGGTGATGAGCACGGTCTGCCGCCGGTTTCCGGATTGGCCGGAGCGGGACTCAGCTTGCGATCCGCCGATCGTCATTCAGAATTCGAGGTCCGTCTTGTCCGTGACGGATCGTATTGTGGCGAGGGTGCGCCGCGACGGCCAGAAAAATCGCCGCCGTGACGACCGGTCCAATCTGCCCTTCACCGCCTTCGTCGGCTTGCGGTAACAGCCGATGAGGGCCTCGGCGATGGTCGGGTCAGACGACCCGCGGACCAGAAACTCCGGTTCGGTTTATAGACGTAACCGTTCAGTTCGATTAAATCGAGTGGTCATGCCGGCGGCGGAGGCAAACCGATCGCCGGCACGGCGCACGGGGGGGCATATGAACGACGACATCGTCATCAGGGCGAAAAATCCGGCAAAGGCGCTCGACACGGGCGCCTGGACCACTGCCGGCGGAAACGGCGACGCGGCGATCGACATCGGCCCGGGCAAAAATGTCGCAACCGTCGCGTTCGCGTCGCCCAAGCCCGGCGCATATACCTTGGCGGTCGAAGTCGAGGATTTCGATCCGCCGCCGGCAGCAATCCTTTTCGGGAGATCAAGAACCGTTGAAAACGTCCGCTTCGCAGTCGGCGCCGTTCGCGGTAGAGATCACAGGGAAATTGACAAAACCGGCAGCCGTTCGATTGATGCTAGGCTAGAGCGTGGAGTAAAGGAAATCCCGTATGGCCGATAATCCACATTCATTGACCGCCTACGCCGAACGGCTTCTCCGTCTCGGAGCCGGTCAATTGGTCGGCATCGAAAACAGTCCCTACTTCCTTTCGCTCGACGAGGCACGTGCGGCCGCGGCGGAAACCGGAAAACCGTTCATCAGCTTCGCCAATTACGACTATCTCGGCCTGTCGCGCCATCCGCAGATCCTGGGCGCGGCGGAGGCGGCGCTGGAGCGCTTCGGCACCGGCGCGCTGGCCTCGCGCATCGTCGGCGGCGAGCGCTCGATCCATCGGGCGCTCGAACGCGAGCTCGCCAGCTTCTGCGGCACCGAGGATTCGCTGGCGCTGGTCAGCGGCTATCTGGCCAACGCCTCGCTGCTCGCCCATCTGCTCGGGCCGAACGACCTTCTGATCATCGACGAGCTGTCCCATGCGAGCATCGCCAACGGCGCCAAATGCAGCCGCGCACGGTGCGAGAAGTTCCGCCACAACGATCTCGATCATCTGGCCGAAATCCTGGACGCCCACCGCGCCGCGCACAGCCACTGCCTGATCGTCGTCGAAGGCCTCTACAGCATGGACGGCGACGTGCCCGACCTGCCGGCGCTGCTCGACCTCAAGGAGAAGCACGACGCCTGGCTGATGATCGACGAGGCGCATTCGCACGGCGTGCTCGGCGAGACCGGGCGCGGCATCTGCGAGCATTTCGGCGCCGACCCGGAGCGGGTCGATCTGGTCATCGGCACCCTGTCCAAGGCGTTCGTCTCCTGCGGCGGATTCATCGCGGCCAAACGCCAGGTGGTCGACCTGCTGCGCTTCGGCCTGCCGGGCTTCATCTTCAGCGTCGGCATGCCGCCCATGGTCGCTGCGGCGGCGTTGACGGCGGTCGAACTCGCCCGGAGCGAGGCCTGGCGCGTGAAGCAGCTCGCCGAACGGACCCGGTATTTCATGTCGCGGGCATCGGAAGCGGGTTTCGACACCGGAAATGCGATCGGGCGCGCCGTCGTGCCGGTCCTTTTTCCGAAACCGGCGGCAACGATGGCGGCCGCCTCCGAACTGATGGACGCCGGCATATACGCGCCGCCGATCATCCAGGTCGGCGTGCCCAGGGACACGCCGCGGATCAGGTTCTTCATCTCGGCCGAACACAGCCATGAGGACATCGATCTGGCGATTTCGGTGCTGGCGCGGGCAACCGCACCGTTCGACACCAAAAACCAATCCTCCGGCGCGGCCGCCGAACTGGCCAACACCGTACAGCCCTGAACCATCATGGGGCGTATTCTCTACGGCGTGTTGGGCGACCGGGGCGGCCACCTTGCGCGCTCGATCGCGATCGCCCGACAGCTTCCCGACCACGAAATCGTCTTCGTCGGCGACGGCCGCGCCGAGGAGGTCATCCGGCACGGCTATGCATTTGAGCGCTCGCCGATGATCGGGACCGAACTGCGCCGCGGACGGCTGGACCTGATCGCAACGGCTTCGGGCGTAGCCAAAGGCTTCGTCAGCGGATATCGGACACTGGCACGGCTCGAAGGCCTTATCCGCGAATTCGATCCCGACCTGATCGTCACCGACTACGAGTACTTTCTGCCGCGGGCGGCGCGACGGCTCGGGCGGCCGTGCATCAGCATCGACCGGCATCATGCGCTGACCAATTGCCGCTATCCGGTCCCGCCCGGCCGTCCGGCGTCGCGGGCGCTCGCCTTTGCCATCCTGCGCGGCCTCTACATGGCCGCGAGCCGCTACATGGTCGTTTCGTTCGCGCCGCTGGAGCCGATCGATCCGGCGATCACCGAGGTCTATCCGCCGGTGGTGCGCCGCGATCTCGACGCCGTCACGCCGGCCGACGGCGATCATGCCGTGGTCTATCTCTACGGCCTGCCGCGGGCGCAGGTCCGGCGGATATTCGCCGGCCGCAGGCGCCGTTTCGTCATCTACGGGCTGGGCATTGACGGCGAGGAGGGCAATCTCTCGTTCCGGCATCATTCGACCGACGGCTTCCTGGCCGATCTCACCGGCGCCGCCTACGTCGTCTCCCATGGCGGCCACAACCTCATCTCCGAGGCGCTGCACTTCCGCAAGCCGCTCATCGCGTTTCCGATCGGCTTCGAGTACGAGCAATACTTCAACGCCTGGCAGCTCCGGGAAACCGGCTATGGCGCCTTCGGCGACATTCGCGCGGCAACCGCGTCGATCGACCGGTTCGAGGCCGACCTCGATCGCTATCGCGAGCGGCTTGCGCACTACCGCCCGTGGTCGCAGCAGACGATTGCCGGCCGGCTCGACGAGATGATCCGCGGCGCGGATTGACGCTCCGGCGTTCACCGGCCGCCGCCAACCTCGCGGCAATGCCAGGCCCAGGCGGTTCTGACGATCGTCGCCAGATCGGAATAGCGCGGCTGAAACCCGAGCACCTCGCGGGCGTGTGCCGGATCGGCCACCAGCGCGGTCGGATCGCCCGGCCGGCGGCCGCCGGTTATCGCCGGCAATTCCCGGCCGGCCTCGGCCGCGATCGCATCGAGCACCTGGCGCACCGAATGGCCGGTGCCGGTGCCGAGGTTGAAGGTGCCGCCCGGATGGCCGCGCTCAAGCAGGCGCAGGGCGTCGACATGGGCTGCGGCGAGATCGGTGACGTGGACATAGTCGCGGATCGGCGTTCCGTCGGGCGTTGCGAAATCGCTTCCGAACACGGTGAAATCGGATACGCGGCCGAGCAGCGCCAGCATGGCGCGCGGGATCAGATGGCTTTCGGGATCATGACGCTCGCCGATTTCGCCCTCGGGATCGGCGCCGCAGGCATTGAAATATCTGAGCGTGACCGAACGGAGGCTATAGGCGTTGCCGAAATCCGCCAGCGCCTGCTCGATCATCCATTTCGACCGGGCGTAAGGGTTGATCGGCGCGGCCGGAATCGTTTCGCGGATCGGGATATCGGTCACCTCGCCGTAGACCGAGCAGGATCCGGAAAAGACGATCCGGCTGCAGCCGGCATCGCCCATGGCGGCCAGCAGCGACAGCGTGCCGGCGACATTGTTGTCGTAGTATTTCAGCGGATCGAGGACGGATTCGCCGACCTCGGCGCAGGCGGCGAAGTGCATCACCGCCTCGGCGCCGCTTGCCGTCAGCGCGTTTTCGACAGCGGCGCGATCGCGGATATCGCCGGTGATCAGCGGACCCCATTTGACGAAGTCGGCGTGGCCGGTGCTGAGATTGTCGAAGACGACGGGCCGGATGTCGGCGGCCGCCAGCGCCTTGCAGGTGTGTGCGCCGATATAGCCGGCGCCGCCGGTGACAAGGACCGTTGCCGTCATCGATCTCTCCCCCGCTCTTATTTTCCAACCGGTTTCCACCGACTATTCGAACGTATCGTTCCGCCCGCGATCAATTCCGGTATAGTCCCGTGGCTGGCCGGCAATTGCCAGCGGCGCCCGGGCGCTTTAAACAGCAGCAGTGTGACGGCGTTGTCGACGCTGCAGGGTGGATTTTTTGCGCCTCCCGCACTATCAGTCGATGCGCCGGGGGCTCCGGGCCAAACGCGTGCCGGCCCGGACAGTGGGGTAAGTTCAATAAAATGTCGACCATAGCCTTCCAGGCAGCCAGTCTTTTCAAGCTCGCGCCGACCTTCCTCGACCGGCCGCGCTATTCGTTCGAGACCACCAAGCTCATATTGAGCCGGCTGATGCTCGACAGGCGCGTTCCCGCCGATGGCCGCGGCGCCGCCATTCGCCACGTCAGCGTGCGCATCACCGACCGCTGCAATCTGCGCTGCCACACCTGCGGCCAATGGGGCGACAACGGCTATCTGCTCGATCAGTCGCTGAAGCAACTGGCGCGCGACGAGGTGCCGGTCGAGCGCTATCTGCACCTGATCGGCGATCTCGCCGACAATGGCCACCGGCCGGTGCTCTACTTATGGGGCGGCGAGCCGATGCTCTATCCCGGCGCTATCGATCTGATCGGCGCGGCGGCGCGGCGCGGCATGCCGACGACGATCGCCACCAACGGCTCGCGCGTTGCCGCCAATGCGGCCGCGCTCGTCGATGCGCCGCTCTATCTGGCGCAATTGTCGATCGACGGGCCGAACGCAAAGATTCACAATGCCTGCCGGCCGGGCGTCGGCGCATCGATGGACAATTTCAAGATCGTGATGGGGGCGCTCGACGCGCTCCGCAACGAACGCGAGAAAAAGGGCGCGCGCCTGCCCATGCTCGCCGGCCTGTGCACCATCAACCAGCGCAATGCCGATCATCTGATCGACGTCTACGAGGCGTTTGCCGACAAGCTCGAGGTGCTGGTGTTCTATCTGGCCTGGTGGATCGACGAGGACTCGGCGGCGCGGCATTCGGCCGATTTCGCCCGCCGTTTCGGCTTCACGCCGGACCGCCATCTCGGCTGGATCGGCGGCTGGCGGCCGAATGATTTCACGGCGCTGTCGCACCAGCTCACCGAGCTCAGCCGGCGCGCCGTCTCGCGCAAGGGGCCGAGCGTGCTGATCCTGCCGCATTTGACCTCGGCCGCCGATCTGGAACGCTATTACACCGACCACGACGCAACCTTCGGCCATGACCGCTGCACGTCGATCTATCGGGCCGTCGAGATCAATGCCAATGGCGACATGTCGCCGTGCCGCGACTATCACGACTATGTGGTCGGCAACGTCAAGACCGACACCATCACGGCGCTGTGGAACAGCGACAAATACCGCAAGTTCCGCTGCAGCGTCTCCAGTGAGGGACTGATGCCGGTGTGCACGAGGTGCTGCGGGCTGATGGGCAACTGATCCCGCACCCGCCACCCGAATCGAAGCGTCATGCGTACCGCGTACATCCTGCTCTGGTTTCCCAAGCCGACGGAAACCTTCATCTTCCGCGAGGTGATGAACCTGCAGCGCTTCGGCCTGCCCTTGCAGGTCTATTCGCTTTACGGACCGTGGCGCCGGGACCTCTCTGAGGAAATGGCGGAGGTCGCCGACGATGTGGAGCGGCTCGGCGTCCGGGCATTGCCGGCAATGCTGGCATCCATGCTCTTCTGGCTGTTCCGCAAACCGGCGACGGTCGGCCGGCTCTTTCGCGATGCGCTGTTCCGGCGCTGGCGCGGGGCCGAAAAGACCGCGGAGAATCTTTGGGCGTTTCTCGCCGGATTTCATCTCGCCCGCCGTTTCGCCGATGCGGGCATTCAGCATATTCACGCGCCCTGGGCGGGCGGGCCGGCGACCGCGGCCTGGGTTGCGGCAAGGCTCACCGGCCGGCCCTTCACCTTCACCGCCCGGGCCTGGGACATCTATCCGCCCGACGCCCTGATCCTCGACAAGATCCGCGAGGCGGCCTTGGTCCGCTGCGAGACCGGCGCCAATGTCACCCACCTCCGGGACCTCTCCGGCGCCGAGCCTTCGAAATTCGAACTCACCTATAACGGCGTGCCGCTTGAGGCAAAGGGCGACGCGATCGTGGCGATGGCGCCGCCGGTCCGGGTGCTGGCGATCGGCCGGTTCGTCGCCAAGAAGGGTTTTGACCAGCTCATCACAGCGACCCGGCTCCTGGCCGACCGCGGCATCGATGTCGAGGTCACCTTTGCCGGCGACGGGCCGCTCGGCGACGCCCTCAAACGCCAGGCCAAGGCGCTCGGGCTCGGCGACCGCATCGCCTTTCCCGGCTACGTCTCCTATGACCGTGTCGGCGACCTCTTCCTGGCTGCCGACATGGTGGTGATGCCGTGTGTGATCGCCGCCTCGAACGATCGCGACGGCATCCCGACGGTGATCATCGAGGCGCTGCTGCACCGGGTGCCGGTGGTCTCGACGGCGGTCTCGGGCATTCCCGAACTGGTCGAGGACGAGGTGACGGGCCTGCTCGTCGGCGAACGCGACCCTGAAGCGCTCGCCGATGCGATGGCGCGGCTGGCGCGGGACCGCGATCTGGCGCTGCGGCTGGCCGAGGCCGGAAAGGCGCGGGTTCATGAACGCTTCAACCCGGAAACCAACCACCGCCGCGTGCTCGATCTCTACCGGCGGCTCGAAAGCGATCCTTGAGCCGGCGGCGGTCGGCACATGGCATTTCGCCGCCGGACATGGCAAAGGTTAGAGCGTCGGGCGGCAGGGGCTTCAACACACCAAAACAGCTTATGGTTCTTCGGGTCGCATACATTGTCGACGGCACCATGGATCGCGATCTGGTCGCCGGCCTGGTCGCGGTCGCCGGCCAATCGAGGCTTTATTTGCCGGTCGCGCTGATTGAGGCGACGCGCGCTTCGCCGCGCGCCGGACTACTGTTTGCCGCACTGACACGGCTTGAAAAATTCGGTCTCGGTTTTTCCGGCAAATACGGAAGGCTGCTTGCCTCCGGCCGGCGATCCAGACATTTGGAACGGCTTTCCCTGGCCGTGGAGGCGCCCGATGAACTCCGCAAGAACATCGCCGATATCACGACGCGGCTGGACATCGACCTGATCGTCGACATCTCCGGACATGCGTTCCGCGATGATGAACGCCGGCCCGAAGAGCCGGTGATCCTGACGGTAACCGGTGCGGACGACACGGAAACACCGCTCACCACTGGCGCGTTTTTCGCCGTCGAGGCGCGACGGCCGGCGACCGGTTTCCGCATCTGCCGGCTCGGCACCAACAGTGCCCCCGATCGGATACTGAGAGAGGGCCATATTGCCACGGTGCCGCTTTATTTCCTGAACTGCCTCCGGCTCATGCGCAAAACCGCGTTCCATCTGCACCGCCTGATCGAGGCCTATGCGGAAACGGGGACGTTCACGCCGGTCATCGCCGACGCACCGCCGACGACCGGCCGGCGCGTGCCGGAGAGCGGGCACATCGTCAGCTATTTCGCAAAAACGATCGCGCTCGTTCTGCGCAACGCCCTCGACGATATGCGCGGGCGCGCCTGGCGCTGGCAGGTCGCCTATCTTTCCACCGATGATTGGCGGAAGGCCGATCTCGGCGCCGCCAATCAGATACCGAATGAACGCGGCCGGTTTCTCGCCGATCCGCACCTGTTCAAAAAAGGCGACGACCATGTGTGCTTCGTCGAGGAGTTCGACTACCGGACTGCGAAGGGGCATATCGCCGCCTACGCCCTGGAGGGCACCGGCGCGCGCCGCCTCGGGACCGTGCTCGAAGAAGATTTCCACCTCTCCTTTCCGTTCGTGTTCGAGGTCGATGGCACGATCTACATGTGCCCGGAAAGCCATAAAGCCGGCGACATCCGCCTTTATGAGTGCGTCGAATTCCCCACCGTCTGGCGCCTCCACAAGATACTCATGACGGATGTCTCGGCCGCCGATACGGTGCTTTTCCGCCGCGACGGCCTATGGTGGATGATGACCAATATCGACACTTCCGACATCGGCGACCACAGTTCGGAGCTGCACATCTTCTTTGCCGGGGCACCGGATGCCGACAACTGGACGCCGCATCCCAGGAATCCGGTCGTGTTCGACAGCCGGCGGGCGCGCAATGGCGGGTTCTTTGTCGACGATGGCGCCTATTACCGGGTCTTTCAGGTCCAGGACTTCGACATATACGGCGCCGCCGCAGGGATCGCGCGCATCGTCGAGCTGACCGAAACGAGCTATCGCGAGGACATCGTCGACATGATTCTCCCCGATTTCCGGCCGGATATCGGTGGTGTGCACAGTATTGTATACAGGGACGGCGTGTTGGCGTTCGACGTGGCCCGGCGGGAAAACCGATGGAGATGAGCACCGAGACGACGCCAATCCGGCTGGTCTTGATCGTCGAGGATCTCGATTTCGGCGGCACCCAGCGCTATGTCACCAATCTCGTCGCCGGGCTCGATCGCCGGCTCTTCGCGGTCTCGGTCTGGACCCTGCGCGGCGGCGATGATTTCCGCCCGGCGGTCACGGCGGCGGGCGTACCGGTCACCGATATGACGCGCAAGCACAAGGTCGGCGCGCGCGCCGTGCTGCGCCTTGCCCGCAATCTTGCCCGGGAAAGGCCCGATCTCGTTTACACGCTTACGGTGCTGCCCAATATCTGGGGTCGGCTTATCGCCGGCCTCATCCGCATTCCCGTGGTGTCGGGCTATCGCAACTACCGGCCGGGCCAGCACGACTGGCTGCTCTACCGCTTCTCGCGCCGCATCATCGCCAATGCCGAGAGCCTGCGCGACGTTTTGACCGGCGAGATCGGCGTGCCGGCCGCGCGGGTCGCGGTCGTGCCGAACGGCGTCGATACCGACCATTTCCGTCCCGCGGACACCGTCCCGCAAGGCCCGCCGATCCTGTTGGCCGTGGCGCGCCGGGTCGGCATCAAGGACATCCCGACACTGACGGCCGCCTTCGATATCCTGAAGCGCACCCATCCGGAGGCGCGCCTGCGCATCGTCGGCGACGGGCCGGTGTCGATCGAAGCCGCGGAGAACCTCGACCTGCTGCCGGCCGAGACCGATATCCGCCGCCATTTCCGCGAATGCTCTGTCTTCGTCCTGTCTTCGCTTTCGGAAGGCGCGCCCAACGTCATCCTGGAGGCGATGGCCTCGGGCCTGCCGGTGGTGACGACCGGGGCCGGCGGCCCGGCGGAAATCGTCGTCGACGGCGAGACCGGCATTGTCGTCCCGCCGCGCGACCCCGACGCGCTCGCCGCAGCGCTCGCGGAAATGCTCGACGACCCGGAACGGGCGCGGGCGATGGGCGCGGCCGGGCGCCTGCGCGTCGAGCAGCGCTTTTCGCTCGCCGATATGGTAACGAAAACCCAGTTTGTTCTGCTTGAGGCCGCCGGCCGGCGAAACGCTTCGGTGTGATGGTCCGACCATGCATATCCTCTTTGCCGCCAGCGACAGCTATGTGCGCCATCTCGGCGTCTGCCTGCTTTCGGTCTTGCGGACGCAGGCGCCGGAGGCCGACCTCAGCGTCCATGTCTTCCATCACGACATCACTGCCGAGAACCAGGCGAAGATCGCCACGCTGAAGGCCGAGCGGTCGTTCGATCTCCGTTTCTACGACATCGATCCCGGAGATTTCGCCGGCCATCCCGGCACTCTCTCCCACGTCACCGGCGAGACCTATTTCCGGCTCAAGGCCCACGAATTGCTCGGCGAAATCGACCGGGTGCTCTATCTCGACGTCGATCTGATCGTCTGCGCCGATCTCGGCGATCTCTGGCAAATCGACCTTGAGGGAAACCTGGCCGGCGCGATCTACGACTACAGCATCGACGGGTCGCCGCCGCTTCGCTATTACGGCCTGATGCCGCGCACCCTGCCCTGCTTCAATGCCGGCGTGCTTCTGCTCGACCTCGGCGAAATGCGACGGATCGGTATCGACGACACGTACCGGCAAATCGCCCGCAAATGGTCGTCGCTGATGCCCTACAGCGACCAGGACATGCTCAACATCGCCTTCAAGAACCGGGTCCGCTGGCTGCCGCTCAAATACAACGTACAGTCGAATTTCTACTACCGGCCCGATGCGCTCAGCGTGCTGCAACGTTTTGCGCCCGATATCGAGCCGGCGTTTTCGGAAGCCTTGGCCGCGCCGGCGATCCTGCACTATACCGGCCGCGAAAAACCCTGGCATATCGGATCCCGGCACCCGATGACGAACCGCTATCTCGAGGTGGAACGATCGTCGCCCTGGCGCGACGAACCGCTTCTGGTCGATACGCTGCGCTATCGACCGCATCCGATGACCCGGGCCTACCGCCGTATCCGGCAAAGCCTGTTCGGCGGGACCGGTCGCCGCGGACCCTTTCGATGAGTCGACAACCCGCTGAACCATTTATACTTTCGGAGCCGCCAATGGATCCCCGCTTTCGCGCTAAGGGATGCACGCTTCTTGCCGATTTGCGCCGCTCTGGGTGGGAAAAATCTGCGCGCAACGAGAACCTCTTCGCACCTCACCCGCGAAAAGCCTGTCCCCGCCTGCGCGGGGACAGGCTTTTCGGGGGAAAGGTGGACAAAGGCAGGGTTGCGCTAACCAACCATCGCATCATTTCGGCGACGTTCGAACCGGGATATGTCCTGAAATGCGACGCGCTCAGGCGATCGATCGATGTCGTGCCGGTATGCGGCTTTTGAGATGTGTGAATCCCCTAGCGCTTTCGCGGGGAAGGTGAATAATTGTGGTCAAGCGACAACAACACCCACCGTTCCCGCGGAAGCGGGGACCCATTGCCCGACTGAACACGGTATGTCGGCGGCGGGCCTTGTCGCGACGGCAAAGTCTTCGGGCCGCAAGGCCGAGGCATCGAGCAGGAGCAGATTGCTGCGACAAGCCGAATAGTGGCAGGAGATGCGCCCAGACGCTTCAATCTGAGCCCAAGACACTCTAGAACCCACTAGACTGCGCAGCCGCGATCGGACCTGTTGCCTTATGCCGAAGATATCGCTTGTCGTTTGCCTCTACCGCGAAGGCGATCTGCTGCAGCGGATGCTCGACCGCGCACAGGACTGCTATGACGATCTCGTCGTCGTCCATGACGGTCCCGACGACACCGGTGTCCGCGAAATCGCCGAGGCAAAGGACGGCCGTTTCTTCGAACAGCCACGTGCCTATTGCGGGGAACCCCATTGGCCGTTCGCTTTAGGCGAAGCAAAACATGACTGGGTATTGCGGCTCGATGCGGACGAGTTCCCGAGCGAGGATCTGGTGGCTTGGCTGCAGGCATTCCGCAATGCCGAAGAGCCGGCGGGCAATCTGTCGGGTTTCACCGCCATATGGCCGCTTTGGGACGGTCGCAGAGCGCGGACCAGATATTGGCCGCTGCGGCTGTTTCTGATCAATCGCCAGCGGGTCAAGGTGATCGGTCTCTGCCATAGCGGGCCGTTGCCGGACGGCCGCGTGGACGCGCTTCCGCTCATCCTGCACCATCAGCCGCCGCGGAAGACGTATGGTGTTCGCAACATGCTGTTTCGGCCGATTTCAAAGCGTTGGCTGTCCGACATCGCCAACGCGTTGCTCCGCCCGCCGACCGAGCTGCCGTGCTGGCGCTGGGACGATCCCAACTGGCCGAAGAAGCTTGAGGAAATCCGCCGCCGCCCGCTGTGGACGGGCGTCAAGCGGCTGGTCCTTTCGCCGATATGGAACGGCCGGGAGATGATCCGCTGCGGCGAGTTCCCCAACCCCGCCTATCTGGTGACCTTCCCGCTGCACCATTGGATGGCGTGTTGGGCATTCCACAAGGCCCGCAAGGCGGCGCGGAAACAATCGTGAGCGGCCGCCGGTTCTTCTATCTGGTGACGGCCGACACGCCCTATCGGATGGCTTCGGAAAGCCTTGCCGGATACGCCCATCGCCGGCTTTTCCGCCGCCGCAAACGGGTGCCGACCGGCGGCGTCAAAATCATCTATCAACACTGCGACATCCTCAACGCCGCCGGTATCGAAGCTTACCCCGTCCATCTCGGCACCTTCACCGTCGACTGGATCGACCACAAATGCCGGCCCCTGACCGAAAAGGAGGCGCGCGACCTCGCCGGCCCCGACGATGTCCTCGTCGTTCCGGAAAGATTACCGGCAGCGGGCGCCGCCTTCGCCTGCCGCAACCGCATCGCCTTCGTCCAGAATGGCGGCCTCGTCGACAAGAACCTTGGCGGGTGGCGCTATGAGGATTTCGGCTTCACCGGGCTTTTGTGCTGCAGCGCCTGGCTCGGCGATTTCATGGCAAACCGTTCCGATCTGCCGCGCCACGTCGCGGTCAACGGCATCCCGCTCGATCGTTTCCGACCCGCCCCGGAGCGCCGCCGGCCGAAATCCGTGCTGATGCTGAAACGAAAACCGACCTGGCAATACGGCCGGCAGGCGGTCGCCCGGCTCGCCCCCGACCTCAGGTCGGCAATCGAGGTGGCCGAACTGGAAAACCGGCAGACCGAGCGGGAAATGGTCGCCGCCTATCAGGCCGCCGACATCTTTGTCGCGACCGGATTTCCGGAAGGGTTCGCGCTGCCGCCGCTCGAGGCGATGGCGTGCGGCTGCGCCGTTATCGGGTTTACCGGCGGCGGCGGTTCCGAATTCATGAGCGACGGCGAAACCGCGCTCATTGCCCCTGATGGCGATGCGGCGGGGCTGGCGGCGGCGCTCGACCGCGTGCTTTCCGATCACCAACTCCGCGAAGCCATCCGGCGGGCCGGATATGATCGGGCGCAAGGTTTCGGCATGGATCGCATGCGCGACGGCGTCCTCGCCTTTGCGGCGGCGGTGTCGGGGCGCGGCTGAAGGCGCCGCCGCCGCGCCGGCGCAGCGTCGCGCCCGGACCCGAGATTGCGGGCGGTCCGTGAAACGCTATGATGGCGGCGCGGACGGGGCGTGTTCCTGCAACGCCTTGAAAGGGCGTGTGTGCCCGGGTAATCCGGGGCCCACCCCAGTCTTTCGTGTCGTGGCTGCGATGAAATGACGACAATCGATCGGTACTTTGTTCGGCGGCTCGCCGTCGCGACCATCGCCGTCACGGCGGGGTTTTCCGGGCCGATCATCCTCGTCTCACTGATCAATCAGTTCCCTCTGATTGCCGTATCGACGACGCTTCTGTGGCCGGCGCTCTACGGCATCTCCTGCATGATCCTGCTGCACTCGATGCCGGCGCTCGTGCCCGGTGCGATCATCTGGGTCTACGGACAGTTCCTCGCCGACGGGACCATCGTCACCATGTACATGGCCGGGCGCTCGGCGTTCGCGGTCAAGATGCCGGCCATCATCGTCAGCCTTATCGCGGTTGCCGCGGGCTATGGGCTTTCCTGCCACTTCGCCCCGGACAGTGCCAAATACATCCATGACCTCCTGTTCGTGCTGCGCAAGGATTTGAGCCCGGACCTTCTGGAGGCGGGGAAATTCAACCAGATCGGCCGTGACGGTCAGGTCATCTTTTTCGAACGGAAGGTCGACGGCAACCGCATCGCCAAGGTCTTCATCCGCCAGGTCGAAAGCGATGACGAACAAAACACGTCGGTGGAACGGACCTACATCGCCGAACACGGTTTCTTCCAGGGCATTCAGGGCAGCCGCTGGGTCGTGCTGACCGAGGGAACGCTGTTCATCACAAAGAACGAAGACGATATCCGAAAGGTCGATTTCCGCGAATTCTACTGGCATCCCACCGCCTATTTCGGCGGAAACACCGTTCGCCACTACAAGATTTTCGACGAAATGACGACGACGGAGTTCCTGGAGTCGCGCGACGCCGCCATGGCCGAGCCGCGGCCGGCGCGCGAATGGGTGCGAGAGGCGGCAAAACGTTTCCTTGTCCCGCTCCTGGCCCTGATCCATACGGTTTTCGGCCTGGCACTCCTCACCCTGTTTGGCGCGATGACCGAGCGGCGCGGCTACATCACGTCGTTGTTGAACGGATTGGTGATTCTGCTGCACGCCCTCATCATCATCCTGATCGAAATCGTCGGCCAACTGCACGCATCGCTCATCTGGGCCGTCGCCGCCCTTCTCTGCCTCGAACTCGGCGCGGCGATCTTGATGATGACGGCCGGCCCCCGCTACCTGCTGCAATCCTATCTCGACAATCTCGAACTGCCCCGTATCCGGCTGTTCGAGCGGATCGAACTGTTCTTCTCCGACCGGGCCGCAGATACGCCAAGTCGCTGAATACGGAAGCCCGCCCCCCGTGTCGCCGCTGTCGTCACCGAACCTGATCGCCAATGCCGGATTCGCGCTTGCCGAGGCCGGCGCGCCGCTTCACTGGCGGTTGCCGGAGGGGGCGGTCGTTGTCGACGTGCCCGAGTTCGATGCCGCCGGGCTTCCCCATGCAAGCCAAGCCGTGCAATTGACAGAGGCCGGCACGGTCAGCCAGGCCGTGACGCTGGCGGATGCCGCGCCGCAGCGCTGTGCGTTCCGTCTCGTCGCCCGCGCCGGGGTGCCGGAAACGGCGTTCACCGTTTCCATTTTCCGGGCCGGATCGGCGCTCACAAGCCATAGGTTCACCGCCCGGCCGGAATGGTCGCGCTGCCGCTTCGAGGTCGAGATAGACGGCAGCGACGGCAGACCGCTGACGATCGAGATCGCCGGGCCGGACCGCGCCGGGGCCGGGCTGCAGATCACCGACATCCGTCTGGTCGCGCTCGACGATGCCGGGCTCGGCCGTATCGAGCGCTTCCCCGTCCGGTTTCTGCTGCGCGGCGATTTCCGTCTGCCGAGCTCGCGGCTGCGCGCCTATCTCGTTGCCGACTATCTCGACCTGATCGGCTGGCCGGTCTCGGTCAATGCGGGTGGCGGTGACGGTCTCATCGTCTTCCAGAAGGTGCGGCGCTGGGGCGCGCTCTTACGCGCGCGGCTTGGCGGCGCGGCGAGCGTCTACGACCTCGACGACAACGAGATGCTTGGCTCGCGCCTCCGGGCGCTCGATATCCGGCTTTTTGCAAAGGCCGTCGACGGCGTTACCGCGGGATCGGAATTCCTGCTTGAGCGAATGGCGGCGTGGAACCGCGCCGCCTTCCTCCTGGACAACATGATCGACGTGCTCGATACCGACATCCGCCGCAATGACGGCCCCTGGCAGGGCCGGCTGGTGTGGTTCGGCATGCCGGAAAACGCCTGGTGTGTGGACGGGATTGCCACCGATTTGCCGGTGGCCCGGATCACCAGGGGCGGCGATATCGAATATCAGGTAAAGACGATTGACCGGCATCTGGCGGGTTTCGATCTGGCGCTGCTGCCGATGCCGCTCAACGCGGAGACCCTGGCCAAGAACGCCAACCGGCTGGTGAAGTGTGCGGCGCTCGGCCTGCCGGTGCTGGCCAGCGACACGCCGGAAAACCGCCGGGCCGCCTCGCGCCTGGGTATCGTTGAGGCAGCGCTGGTCACGGACGGCGAGGACTGGCGCGCGCGGATCGATGCGGCGGCCGCAAATTACGACGCCTTTAAAGCGGAAATGGGCCGTGCTAGGGAACGGGCTCTGGACATCTACGGACGCGAAAAGATCGTCGCCGACTGGCTCGGCTTCTGTGCCGGCCTGACCCGAAAATAGTATTTGGAGAGGCCGTCGGGCATGGACATTGAGCGGGGAACCGCAACGGAACGGGGGAAGCGGGGCGAAACCTCGCGCCGGACCGTGCTTGCCGGGCTGACCGGTGCCGTCGCCGCCGCGGTCTCGCCCGCGGCCAATGCGGCGTCCGTGCTGCCGGATTACCGCATCACCGATTCGGACATCGAAACGTCGAAAACGATGCCGGTCCGCCGGCCGGATACGCCGACGCCCGAAGACCCCTGGCTGCTGTTCTACATCCAGCATTCGCTGAACCCCAGCACGATCGTCTATACGGCGCGGCGCGGCGTCGATTCGCCGTTCGACCCGGACCGGCCGATCGACGTCTTCTGGCGCCGGTTCAACCGCGAGGGCGAGCGCGAGAGGCTGAGCTTTTTCGAGCGGTTCTTCGTGTTCGGGCCGCGGACCTGGCCGGTGGGCGACGACGGCCGCCGCTACGGGGCCAGGCTTGCGATCTACAGCGCCGCCAGAGGGGTGCTGGAACTGGACGATGACGACCGGCCGAGAATCGTCGGCAAGATCGGCGAACGCGACGTCAGAATCGTTTACGCCTACGCGCAACTGGGCAACAACGCCTTCATTCCGAAAATCGACTTCATCGAGGTCATCGGCATGGACCTGGCTTCCGCCGAATACGTCAAGCGACGCGTCGAAGTCGGTTTTTAGAGCAGCGGCGCCGCGCCCCTCCTCGGCGTCATTGCCGGGCTCGACCCAATCGTGTCCGGCTTAGTTGCCCGAAATCGTCATAGGCCGTTGTCGTGATGACATCTTTCGACTGAAGTGAGGTTTGGACAAGCGTTCTCAACCGCTCCCGTCGTCACCACCCGGTTTATCCGGGTGGTCCATTGGCCTATCGGCCTGCCAATTCGTTCATGAAGGAATTCAAGCGCTTCTGAATGCCGAAAAGCCATTGGATTGCCCGCTTGGGAACGGGCAATGACGATGGAGGAGGTTTCGAAACCCTCCAAGAACACTTGAACCGAACATCAGTGGGACAAGCCCGGCAATGACGCCGGTGGCGGGGCGTCGTCGTTCACGCAGGT
>JANQEG010000072.1 GCA_028278505.1 Rhodobiaceae bacterium | reverse complement strand
ACGGCGATATATCGCCGTCGGAGGCATCGCGCGGCGAGCGTCTCACCGGCGGGCCGCCGCGCCAATCGAGAAACAGAATTGAACCAACCTTGTCGCCCGGCGCTCTAATCCAGAGCGCCGCCCCAAGGACTGATTTGTCCGTCTCTATACGGGAAAAAGTACACCGAGGTGAAGCCGAGGGACTTTTTCACGACCGGCTAAGCCGATGGGCAGGTCGGAACGCGTCCGGCCCATCGGCCTATCGGGGCATGAAGTTTGATCGGGATCAGTTGTGGCGACCGTGTGCCTTGCACGCGAACTGACCGTCGGTTTCCTCGCCGACGGAACGACGAACGGCCGAAACGACCCCGTAAACCTTCGAAATTTCGCCGAGCAGCCCCAATCGGAGAAGTACGCGCGCGGCTTCCGACAGCGTCGAGATGTTGTTGGCCTGTCGCCAACCTTCGATCGCCGCATGCTCCTCAGGGTCAAGCGTCACAGCAAAACTGTGAGACCCTTTCAGGCTTCTGTCCAGATCCGCTTCCGAAGAGTCTGAATCTGCCATTTGGAATGCCTGTGTGCTTGATACGCGTGGGTGGACTCAACCGAGAGGGCTGTTACGCCACAACCAGTCCCGCCCTCGTTAGTGAGGGTACGACACGAAGTCAGGGGGAACCATTTCGGATTTGCCACTACGTACAAACAACGTACAAAGTGCGCACAAATTCGGAAGGCGTTTGACGATGCTGGAGTATTTCGACGCCGCAGCCGGGCGTGCGGCGGCGACCTTCACCGGACCATGCGGATCAGGTCCGAGATGCCGCGGGCATGCATCTTTTCGCGTATGCGCGACCGGTGGATTTCGATGGTGCGCTGACTGATCCCCAGTTCGTTGGCGATTTCTTTGTTGAGCTTGCCGAGAACGAGGTGCTGGAGGACTTCGCGTTCCCGCTCGGTCAGCCGGGACATGCGATCGGCGACGACCTCGTCGGGAACGCGGGGAACCGACCGATTGGTGAGGACGGCGCCGGCGAGCTGGACGGCTTCCAGAAGCTGGTCGACCTGGGCCGGCTTCTCGATGAAGTCGACGGCACCGGCCTTCATCGCCCGCACCGCGATCGGAACGTCGCCATGGGCGGTGACGATGATGATCGGGATGCTGGCATTGATGGCGTTCAAATGTGCCTGCAGGTCGATGCCGCTCATCCCCGGCATGCGCAGATCAAGCAGCATGCAGGCCTCGAGTTCGGAGTCGTAAACCTCGAGAAATTCTTCCGCGGAGGCGCAGGCGATCGTCTCATAGCCGTGCGAATTGAGCAGCGCGCACACCGATCTTAGAACCGAAGCGTCATCTTCGACCACGTAGATGGAGAATGTTCTATTTGGTTTGGTCATTATGCTCCTCTCGTATCGGAAGGCGGAATATCACTTCTGTGCCGTTGGCTGAAGATTCTGCCCAGATTCGACCGGCATGCGCCTCGATTATGGAGCGGCACAGCGACAGCCCGATCCCCATCCCGTGCGTCGTCGAGGTATGGAAGGGATCGAAAAGTTTGTCCTTCAGCTCCTTGGGAATGCCCCTGCCGGTGTCGCGGACGGTCACTTCAATGCGGCCGTCGCGTTCTATCGTTTCGATGGTGAGGATCGGTTTCGGCTGGCCGGCCATCGCGGCAATGCTGTTTCGCGCCAGGTTCAACACCACTTGCGCGATTTGAACGGGATCGGCCCAGACTTTCGGCAGATCGGCGCCGAACGCCTTGATCACCTGCAATTCCGGCAGATCCTTGGTGACCAGCGCAAGGTCGATGCCGTGGCCGATCGCCTGGTTGATGTCGATGAAGTCGGTATTCAGATCGCCCTGTGAAATGAAGTTCCGCATGCGGCGCACCAGGTCGCCGGCGCGCGCGGATTCGATCACCGCTTCATTGATGAGTTCCTTGGCGCGATCGGGGATGTCCAGGCCGGCATTGTGAAATTCCTGGCGACACGCATTGACGTAGTTGGCCACCGCCGACAGGGGCTGGTTCAGTTCATGGGCGATCGCCGAGGCGAGTTCGCCCATCGAACTCGTGCGGGCGGCATCCAGAAGTGCGTGCCTGAGCCGGATCTCCTCGGCCTCGGCGCTCCGTTGCGCCTCCAGCGCGGCGCGCTCGCGTTCAAGGCTGTTGAGGGCGAACAATGCCCGGCGGATAATCCGGAGCGCGTCCTTGTCCAGGACATCGAAGGGTTGGCTCTTGCCCAGGCGCTCTTCGCGCCAAAGCTCGAACGAACCGCGCGGCGACAGCCGGATCGTGCCGTCCTCTCTGCGGATTTCGATCTTGTCCGGTTTGCCGGCCCAGCGAACGATCTCTTCGAAATGCTTGCGCAGCAGCACCAGATAGTCGTCGCCGTCTTCCGACAATTCCAGCAAGGCCGCGCCGGCCGCTGCCTGCCTTTGTTCGTCATCGAGATCAATCAGACCGGACAGGTGCGATGTCGTGGCGATGCCGTCGACGACGTGTTTTCGCAAATTGCTGAAATCCAGCGATTTGGCCTGTGCGGATCCGAGTTCGAAAACGTGACCACCGAGCGCCACCACCATGCCTTGAGCGTTCACCAGCTCCGTCAAGGCCGGGGCGTGTTCTGTCAGCAGATCGCTCAGCGGCATTCCGGCACGGGCTTTCTGTTCGATCTTGAAGGCGAATTTCTCCGCCGTGATGCTCTTGCGAAGCTGGTTGGTGTTTTCGATGCTCTGGAGCAGCGCCGATATGGTCCCGCCCAGAAGCTCGGTGAACCGCAACCGGCTCGACGATATGTAGCGCGTGTCGTAGTGATGGCAGGCGATCAGGCCCCAGAGCTCGTTGTTGGTGATGAGCGAGATCGACAGGCTCGCCTTGACGCCCATATTGTTGAGATATTCCACATGGACCGGCGCGACCGCGCGCAATTTGGAATAGGTCAGGTCGAGCGGCCGGGCGGCATCGGCGTCGGCGATCGCACCGGCGCGGTTGACGATCGCAACGTGGGTGCCATTGATGTCGGGAATCGACCGCATGACATTGAGCGAGAAATGGCGCCGGGCCGGGTCGGGAATGTCCGAGGCCGGATAGTGCAGTCCGAGGAAACTGTCCGGCCGGTCCGTGCTCTCGGCGATGACCTCGCCGTGCTTGTCCTCCGCGAACTTATAGATCATGACGCGGTCGAAGCCGGTCACGTTGCGGATGATCTCGGCGCTGAGATCGGCCAGTTCGGCGAGCGCGTTCGGCTTGGTGAGCTCGGAAATGATCCCCTGGCGGAGGATCTCGTCTTCCCAGACCGAGGCCGGGTTTGCCTCGCGGGGCAGGAATTCCAGGATGATGTGGCCGTTATTGCGGTGGGGCAGGCACTCGACTGCGATCGGGGTCCGGTCACAGGCCGCAACCTTGATGAACCAGGGCTTCAGGAGTTCGGGCGTTGACGGCGTCAGCGGAAACCGTTGCAGCTCGGCGAGATTGTCGCTGCCGACCAGATCGACCAGCCCTTTGCCGAGAAGCGCCTCCGTTTCCCACCCGATAAAGGACGCGGTGTTGGCGCTGGCGTAGTCGATGATCGCGCTCTTCTCGTCGGCCGCGATGAGCGCGCCATGGGGCTGGATGGCGCCGATCAGGTGAATGGGCTCGCGGTCGCAAGTGTCGAGGTCGACGGATCCGGTGCTCACGACATGCCCTTTTCAACCTTGGCGGGGGATCGGTTCAACGGTGCCAGCCATTCTGCCATGAGCTGAAATGTTCCGCGCGCTCCGGCGACAAGGTCTTCCAGCGCGGCGCCCTCGGCGCGCAGGTGCTCCAGATAGCGATTCGTCGCCGTCCAGCGGCGCTCATTCTCTGCGTGACACCACGCCCAATAGCGCCTGCCGCCGGCATGGTCGCCGAGAAGCTTGCGCGCTGCGGTGTCGATGACGGAACCGCCATGGGTCGATCCTTCGACCACATAGAGGATGCCGCCGACGGTCAGTGGCGAAACGATGTCGTGAACGCCAAGACATTGGGGCGAGTCCGCCAACGCGCCACGATCGAGTCCAAGGTCCGCCAGATCCCGGGCCAGTATATCGGCGCGGGCGACGTAGGAAAACCGGGTTTGCGCCGCGTCACCGGCCAGCGCCTGATCGATCGCCCGGTCCAGCGGGGCATAGAATCCGTGCAGGCGCTCAACCAGAAGGCGATAGCCGTCGAGACTCAACGTTTCATTGAACAGCTCCACGAAGCTTGCGTGAAGGTGCAGTTTTTTATGGATTTCCCATGTCTTGGCGCGCAGAACGTCCCGAACGGTTGCCCCTGGCCCAACCGTAGTCTTCGTTGACATCGTCTCTTCCCCGACGATCGAATACGCAACCTCGTTGACACCGAGTTGTCGTTCGCTCGCTTGTTTCCCCGACACTATCAACCTTCCGTCCGGTTCAATACAACAAAATGATGACGCTGTTCCAAGCGGCGTAACGGCGCGGTTTTATGCTCTGACATCAGATACCTCGGCGGTATTCGAGGATGTCAAATGTGTGTGAGCAAATTTGTATCTGAAGCGGGTCTGATATACATGACGCATGTACGAAATGACGTAAAGCTGGATGGCCCGTCGTGAATGCACCTTTTTTCCAATCCGCAGTCCACTTCTCTGGCGCGGACGCGCAGACCGTGGGCGCGCTCGTTGCGGCTGCCTCCGACATCGCCCTGATCGTCGGCGGCGACGGCGTGATCATGGATGTCGCCGGCGCCCAAGAGGTTCTGAAACAGATCGGCGCCGCTGGCTGGCGCGGTGATCGCCTCGATGACGTGGTCGCCGCCGATTCGCGCCCGCGGGTGCGCGATCTGATCGGCACCACGCCGAGCGGCGAGGGTGCGGTCGCCTGCGACGTCGAGCACGCGACGGCAGACGGCGACAGCGTGCTGATCCGGTATTCCGCCGTGCATGCCGGCAAGGATGGCGCCGTCGTGCTGCTGGGGCGCAACCTCAATCCTCTGCGCGCGCTGCAGGACCGCCTTCTGACCTCGCAGCAGGCCATGGAGCGCAGCTTCGAACGCCAGCGCCAGGACGAAGCGCGCTATCGGATGCTGTTCCAGATCGGCTCGGAGGCGGCTCTGATCGTCGATGCCGCGAACGGGCAAATCCGCGAGGCCAATCCGGCCGCCGCCGACCTGTTGGCGACCGGTGCGGAAGCCATGGCGGGGCGGCGCCTGACACATCTGTTTGCCAAATCCGACCGGGCGGCGATCCAGACCATGCTCGACCATGTTGCGGGCGCCGGCGCGGGCGAAGCCCTGACCGCCCATGCGAGCGCCGATGGACGCGCGCTGTCCGTCAAGGCGACGCTGTGCCGGGTCGGCGATGGGGCGACGTTCTTCGTCCATCTGGACCGGGCCGACACGGGCGGTGAAAGCGCGCCGGCCGATCAGAACCTCGCCCGCCTCATTCACGTCGCCAGCGAGGCCGTCGTTCTGGTCGATGATGGCGGCGAGATCCTGTGGGCGAACGAGGCGTTCGTCGCTCTGACCCAGAGCGGCGCCATGGAAACGCTGCTTTCGCGATCGCTGGGCGAGTTCTTCGACGGTGCCGAACTCGATGTCGGTGTGACGCTTGCGACCGTGCGCCGGCACGGCCGGGTCAAGATGCTGGCGGCCAGACTGCGCGGCGCGACCGGCGAGACGACCGATGTCGAGCTTTCCCTGGTGTCGATGCCTGACGGGACGCCGCCCGGTATCGGGGTCGTGATGCGCAATGTGACGCTCAGGGTGCCGGCGTCGGAGCGCCGCGATCCGGGACCGGCGCTGGCCGGCGCGGCGATCGAGGACCTCATCGGCAAGGTTCCGTTGAAGGACCTCGTGCGCGAAGAAATGGACGTGATTGAGAAGAACTGCATCGAGGCGGCGTTGAAGCTGACCGGCAATAACCGGGCGCTGACCGCCCGGGTGCTCGGCCTCAGCCGGCAGGGCCTCTACAGCAAGCTGCGGCGTTATGGACTTGTTTCCGACGACGACTGACCGACTTCCTGCATGTTAGACTGGCAATGCACCGGCCGATGTTGACGGCCGGGGCGTGATGCCCGGTGTTTCCACCCAGACAGGACATGGACTGCGGATGGCTTTCTTCGTCTTTGCAGCGCTGGTTTTCGCGACCTCCTTGAGCGGCGCCTTCTTCAAGCCCGATTCCTGGTACGACCGGCTCGACAAGCCCGGCTGGAACCCGCCGAACTGGGTGTTCCCGGTGGTCTGGAGCGTGCTCTACGTGATGATCGCGTTCGCCGGCTGGCTGGTCTGGCGGCTCGACCCGTCGAGCATTGCGCTGATCTTCTGGGGCGCCCAATTGGTGATCAACGCCGCCTGGTCGTGGCTGTTTTTCGGCCTCAGGCGAATAGATCTGGCGTTTGTCGACGGCACGCTGTTGTGGATCGTCGTCGCGCTCTTTGTCGTTACCGCATGGCCGGTCACGATCTTGGGTGCGCTGTTGTTCGTGCCCTATCTCGTCTGGGCCTTGATGGCGGCGCTGCTGACCTGGCAGGTGTGGCAGCGCAATCCTCATGCCGGGGCGCCGGCGGCCGATTAAAGGCAATCCAGCGCAGTTTCTATCTCCGGATTCGGAGCAAAACATCGCCGGAATGGGCGAGAGCGGCTGCAGCCAGAAAGGCCGCGACCAGATAGCCGTCCGTCTTCAGCCAGGCGGTCTTGAGGGCGAGCAGCAGAAACAGTCCCGCGAGCCCGTTAAGGACCAGCGAAAGGCGGAATCCGGACCGGCGCTGGACGATGAACACCGTGAACAGGACGATCTCGGCGAACACAATCGCCAGGGCGAGGTCGACAATGGCGCTGGACTGGACGAACGCGGACACGGCGAAAACCGTCTATCATCGGGCCGAAAGACCGAGCAATTGCTGCAGGTCCTTGGAGAAGACCCGGAGATGCGCCATCGGATCGCGCCGCACCAGCCGCTTGTTGAGATAGGACTCCCAGGTCAGGCGCTGGACGTCCGGGTCGCGGCACATCTTCACGAACTGCTCGCGCCGCTTGTCGTTGCGGTACCAGATCGTCTGCATGATGCGGAGCATGAAGAAGACACGCCCGTGATCCTTCATGAACCGCTTGCGCGCGCGCTTCAGGCAGCTTGCGTCGGCGTCGACGACCATCTCGGCGACCGCTTCGGCGGCGAGCCGGCCGCCGAGCATGGCATAATAAATGCCCTCGCCCGATGACGGCGCGACGACGCCGGCCGCATCACCGGCGAGCACGACATTGCGACCATTGTCCCAGCGCTTCAACGGCTTCAGGGGCAAGGGCGCGCCCTCGCTGCGCAGGGTCTCGCAATCCTCGAGGCCGGACTGCGTGCGTAGCCGCTTCGTTGCCGCCTTCAGATCGAACCCCTTGATGGCGCTGCCGCAGCCGACGCTGGTGGCGTGGCCGTGGGGAAAGACCCAGCCGTAGAAATCGGGCGAGATGTCGCCATTGTAGACGACGTCGCAGCGCGACGGGTCGAACTCGCCATTGGCCGCCTGCGGCGAGCGGATGATCTCGTGATAGGCGAAGACGAAGGGCGGCTTGACCTTGCCGCCGAATACGGCGCGCCGGACCGGGGAGTTGGCGCCGTCGGCGCCGATCACCGCGCGACCGCGGAATTCCCGCGCCGGCCCGTCGCCGGCCTTTTCCTTAACGGACACGGTCACCGTGCCGTCGCTATTCTCGGTGAGGCCCTGGAATGTCCCGGCGATCCGCTCGGCGCCGGCCGCTTCGGCGCGGTCGCGCAGCCAGGGATCGAAGACATCGCGGTCGACCATGCCGACATAGCCGTTATTGTCGATGACCATGTCGACGGTCGCGTCGGACGGCGAGACCATGCGTGCGGCGGTGATGCGCGCCGTCAGCAGGTGCTGGGGAATGTCGAAATCCTGGATCGCGCGCGGCGGTATCGCGCCGCCGCAGGGCTTGGGCCGGCCCTCGCGGTCGACAAGCAGCGCCTGCCGCCCCTGCCGGGCCAGATCGTGGGCGGCCGTGGCTCCGGCCGGCCCGCCGCCGATTACGATTGCGTCATAAAGGTCTGTGCTCATCTTTCTACACCGCCGGCTGGAAGTCGGAGGATTTGGCGGACGACACCGCGTGAGGTCGAACCGGCGCCATGTTGAGCCGGGTCGCGATCAAGGCCGCCAACAGGAACAGCAACGCCTCGCCGGAGAACACCCAGGCATAGGATTGGGCGACGTCGGCGGTCAGGTAACGGGTGAAGTCGATCGCGGCGGTGCCGAAGAAGCCGCCGATGCCGAAAGCAATGCCCTGGGCCGCGCCCCAGGTCCCCATGCGGATGCCCTCGCGCGACTTAACGCCGGCGCCGGCCAGGCTCATCATCGACCCGATCGCTGCCACCGCGAATGTGCCGTTGGCATATCCGAGCAGGAATATGTTGAGCTTCAGCGGCCAGTCGGGTGCAAAGGCGGAAGACACCGCCAGCAATCCAAGCGCCACGCCGGAGCCGACGCAGCCCAGGATCGTGAACATCTTGAGGATTTTGGATTTTCGTTTCGCCATCAGGCTGCCGAGGATGCCGACGGTTGCCATGCCGAGGAAGACGCCGCTGTGCTGGTTGCCGGAAAGCTGCGTCGTCTCGCCGGGCTCCAGTCCGTAGAGCAGTCCTCCGAACGGTTCGAGGATCAGATCCTGCATGCTGTAGGCGAGCATGGAGGTGAACACGAAAACGGTGAACAGCCGGGCATCGTGGTCCGACCAGATTTCGCCGAGGCTTTCCCAGAACGACGGCTTCTCCGCGGCCTCGTCGGCGCTGTCGTCACGCTGGTCGGGGACGCGCCGCTCGATGCGGCCGACGGCGCCGCCGGCAACGGCAAAGGAGATCGCGCCGGCGATCGCGGTGATCAGGATCAGCCGGTTGTGGGAGTAGGGATCGAGGTATTGGCCGGAAACGAAGGCGGTGAGCACGATGCCGGCGATCATCATCATCCACACGATGGTGGCCGCCGCCGGGCGCCGTTCCGGCGCGGTGCGGCTCGCCAGCAGCGCCAGCAGCGAGGTGCCGGCGGCGCCGATGCCGAAGCCGATGAAGACGAAGGCGACGATCGCGCAGGCAAGCCCGATCCAGAAATCCGATTCAAGCACGATCGTCGAGGCCGCAGCAGCCGTGCCGGACAGGGCAAGCAGCGCCATGCCGCCCAGAATCCAGCGCGTGCGGCTGCCGCCGATATCGGATTCATAGCCCCACACCGGCCGCAGCATCTGGACCGCATAGTGCAGGCTGACCAGGGCGCCGGGGATGACGGCGGCGAGCGCCAGCTCGACGACCATGACCCGGTTGAGGGTCGACGTCGTCAGCACGACGATCGAGCCGAGACTGGCCTGAACCAGCCCGAGCCGCAGGATGCCGAGCCATCCGAGCCCGCCGAGCGGTGCTGCCTTGCCGGAGACGGTCCGCGTCATCCGCAACTCTCCAAATGCGCTATACGGCCGCCATCATGCCGAGGGCCACCGCGGTGATCATCATTCCGCACACATATAGACCGACGCCGACGGCCGAGTACCAGACCGCCCGCTGCCGCGGATCGGCGAGCATATGGATCATGCAGCCGATCTGGACGGCGAGAAGCGTGGCGACCGCACCGGCCGCCCAATATTGTCCCCAGATCACCAGCAGGGCGACGACGGCGAATTGCGGCACGGCCATGACCGCGCAGGCCAACCGGGCGGCGTTATCGACGCCGAGCTGCACCGGAAGCGAGGCGATCCCCATGCGCTGATCGCCGGTGACGGCCTTGAAGTCGTTCAGCGTCATGATGCCGTGCGCGCCCAGGCCGTAGAGCAGGGCGATGATGATGATCTCCGGGCGCGGCAAGGTGCCGATCGCCGCCGCCGCGGCAGTGAACCAGGGCAGGCTTTCATAGGAGAACCCGACCGCGGCATTGCCCCACCAGCCGTTCTGCTTCAGCCGGAACGGCGGCGCGCTGTAGGCCCAGGCGAGCGTCAGGCCGACAACGGCGGCCCAGAACACCCATTTGCCCAGCAGCGCTGCGACAATTAGCGACAGCGCGCTGGTCGCGATCGCTATCCACAGTCCCCAGCGTCCGGGCATGCGGCCGGAGGGAATGACGCGATCCGGTTCGTTGATGGCGTCGACATGACGGTCGAACCAGTCATTGACGGCCTGGCTGGTGCCGCAGATCAGCGGCCCGGCGAGCAGAATGCCGCCGACGACGAACCACCAGCGTTCGGTGGCGACGCCGCCGACCGAGACGATCCCGCAGGCATAGGCCCACATCGGCGGAAACCAGGTGATCGGCTTCAACAGCGCCAAGACTGCGCCGGGCGTCGGCACCGGCGACGGACGCTGCAGGGCACGAAGATCGCTCATGGCGGGATGCTAGGAGTGAAATCCGAAAGTGTCAATTAAGTATGACACTTTGTGTCGCGTTTGTTTTACATTTACGCTTAATCTGAATTCTCCGCACCGCCGAGGCCGTGGCGGCGCATCTTGATGTAGAGGCTCTGGCGGCTGAGGCCGAGGATTTCGGCCGCCGATGCGCGGTTGTTGTCGGTCTGGCGCAGCGCCGCCTCGATGCACAGTTTTTCAATGATGTCAGAGGCTTCGCGCAGCAATTCCTTGAGCGGGACGCGGCCGACCAGTTCACCGAAACTGGCGGGCTCGTAGGGCAGGGCGCCGGCGACCGAGGGCTGACCGGCGACCCGCGCGCCGGTTTCCAGAATGAGAAAGCCGATCCGCGGCGGCAGGCCCTCGGAATGGATGCGGGCGGCAATCCGCACCGGCACGGCGGTGCCGTACTCATCGTTGAAAACGGTCGTGAAATTGCGGATTTCCCCGCGTTCCTTCACCGCCGACAGCAGCAGCTGCATGTCCACCGGCGAGGCGCCGATCCACATGCCGAGATCGCGGCCGACAACCTGGGCCGGCGAGACCGCCTTGGCGAGCGCCAGAAACTGGTCGTTCGGCCGTTCGATCGTTCCCGAATCGTCGGTAATGACGGCGGCTTCCGGGAAGGCTTGAAACAGCGCGTCGCGGTCCAGCGACGGGCGTGCCTCCGACGCTTCATTTACTCGCGCCGACTTCCTTATCTTCACGATGACATTGACCTTTTCGCCGTCGCGGAACGGCTGAACGTCGATCTTCACGGGGCCGTTTTGCCTGATCAGCCGCGCCTGCGCGCGGGCGTCGGTGCCCTGCCGGCGCACGCTCTCGAAGGCCGCTTCGACCGGCTTGCGCCCGGCGCGATCGAAGATCGATATGACGGCCTCGCCGATGAGCTGGCCGGGGCGCTTGCCGACCAGCTCCGTGGCCGCGCGATTGGCGTCGAGAATCCGGTCGGTTTCGCCGTCGACGACGATCATCGGCTGGACCAGCAGGTTGAACAGAATCCGATAGCGGCTCTCGGCCTGGCGCAGGCTGCGGTATTCCTGCTCCATCTCGATCTGATTCTGCAGCAATCTGCTCTGGATTTCGGCGTATTTGCGAAGATCCTGGCCGAGCGCGACCCGCCGCGAGGCGCCGTCAACGAGAACGACGGCATAGGTGATCGGCAGATCCGGAAGCCCGTTGGCCGGATGATTGACCTGGCGCCGGCGCGTCGCGCCGGCGGTCTCGCTTTCCGACATCATGGTGCGGATCTTGTCGACGCATTCCGCCGTTACCGTTGTTTCCCAGTGCTTTCCGATCCAGTTTTCCGGCTGATAGTCTTTGAGACTCGGGTCGTCATAGGTGAGATCTTCGACGCTTCCATTGTCCGATATAACGAGGGCGATGTCGGAACCAGCGGCCGCGATTTCGGCGGCGGCGATAGGGTCAATTCCATCGAACCAAACCGATGGGCGCCGGAAATGCCGGCGTTGATCGCCCTCTGTCTGGCCGGTCATAACGTGCATTTCCTAATTATGCAGATCATAACAATTCCGTTCTGACGGCCCTGCTGGCGCTTTTAGCATGTCGAATTGCGGCGGCGTTGTAAACCAGTTTTAACGTAAAATAAAATTGACACTTTGGCCGCCCCGGCGTTAGAGTCAAATGTGGATCGATCCATCGAAGCAGGCTCCGCGGGCGAGATGACGAGAACCGCACATTCGGCGAAATCGCGGCCGGCGCTCTATACGCCCGAGGAGAGGCGGCGGCGCGACAATTCGCCATGGACGATCGTTCAAGGCGTTCTGGCGCCGATACAGTTTCTCGCCTTCCTGGTCAGCCTCGCCTTCATTGTCCGCTTCTTCGTCACCGGCGAGGGCCTGTGGGCCGCCAATTTGTCTATCGTGATCAAGACCTTGACACTCTATACGATTATGATCACAGGCTCGATCTGGGAAAAGGAGGTGTTCGGCAAATATCTGTTTGCCCGCCCGTTCTTCTGGGAAGACGTGTTTTCGATCGCCGTTCTCGTCCTGCACACCGCCTATCTGGTGGCGCTGGCGTTCGACGCGCTGGCGCCGGTGCCGCTCATGCTGCTGGCGCTCGCCGCCTATGCCGCCTATCTGGTCAATGCCGGACAATTCCTGTGGAAACTGCGCATGGCCAGGCGTGAGCGCGGCCACGAACTGCCGCCGGCGGGCGCGGAGGCGATGCCATGATCGGCCCGTCGCCGACCCTGCTCCAGGCCGACGATGCCGGTACGTCCTGCGCGCCGAGCCCGTTGCGCGAGCGCGGCCAGCACGAGGTTTTCTGCGGATTGACCTCGATCATGTGGCTGCACCGCAAGGTGCAGGATGCGTTCTTCCTTATCGTCGGATCGCGCACCTGCGCCCATTTGATGCAGTCCGCCGCCGGCGTCATGATCTTCGCCGAGCCGCGCTTCGCCACCGCGATCATCGACGACCGCGATCTGTCCGGGCTGGCGGACCTGCATGACGAGCTCGACACCATCGTCGAACGGGTGCTGTCGCGCCGGCCCGATATCCGCATGCTGGTGCTGGTCGGCTCCTGCCCGTCGGAAGTGCTGCGGCTGGACCTGTCGCAGGCGGCGCGGCGGCTGGAAAACCGCTACGCCGAGCAATGCCGCATCATCGCCTTTTCGGGCAGCGGCCTTGAGACGACGTTCACCGAAGGCGAAGACCAGTTCCTCTCCGCCCTCGTCGATGTGTGCCCGCAGGCCGCTCCCGACGAAGCGCCGTCGCTGCTCGTCGTCGGCGCGCTTGCCGATGTCGTCGAGGACCAGTTCGCCCGCATCTTCCAGGCGCTCGGCATCGAGGACGTCCGCTTTATTCCCGCGCGCCGCAGCGGATCGCTTCCCGGAATCGGCACCAACACGCGGGTGATCCTGGCCCACCCCTATCTGACCGAGACCGCGCGCAAGCTGGAGCGCCGCTGCGGCCCGGCGCTCCCGGCGCTCTATCCGCTCGGCGAGGAGGGCACGACGGCCTGGTTGCGCGCCGCAGCCGACGCTTTCGGCGTCGATGATGCGCGCTTTGACGCCGTCACCGCGCCCGGACGCGCGCGCGCCGAAAAGGCGGTGGACCAGTATCGCGAAATCCTGGCCGGCAAGCGGATCTTCTTCTTTCCCGATTCCCGGCTTGAACCGATGCTCGCCCGCTTCCTGCACCGCGAGGCGGGGGCCGAGCCGATCGAGATCGGCAGCCCCTTCATCCATCGCCAGCACATGGCCGACGAGCTTGAGCGGCTGCCGGACGGCGTCGTGCTCAGCGAAGGCCAGGATGTCGAGCGCCAGATCGATCGCTGCCGCGCCGCCGATCCCGATCTCATCGTCTGCGGCCTCGGCCTCGCCAATCCGTTCGAGGCGGAGGGCTATGCGACCAAATGGTCGATCGAACTCGTGTTCACCCCGATCCAGGGCTATGAGCAGGCCGGCGATCTGGCCGAACTGTTCGCCCGTCCGCTGCGCCGCCGCGCAGCGCTTTCGGCGGAGGTGTAGGCGATGAAGCTGGCCGTGTGGACCTATGAAGGACCGCCGCAGATCGGCGCCATGCGGGTCGCCGCCTCGATGCACGGCGTCCACTATGTGGTTCACGCGCCGCAGGGCGATACCTACGCCGATCTGCTGTTCACGATGATCGAGCGGCGCACGTCGCGCCCGCCGGTGACCTACACCACCTTCCAGGCCCGCGATCTCGGCCGCGACACGGCCGAGAAGTTCCAGGCCGCGTGCCGCGACGCCGTCGACCGGTTCAAGCCCGAAGTGGTCCTTGTCGGCGCCTCGTGCACGGCTGAACTGCTGCAGGACGATCCGGGCGGGCTGGCGAAGGCGCTCGATCTCGACATTCCGGTCATTCCGCTCGACCTGCCATCCTATCAGCGCAAGGAAAACTGGGGCGCTGCCGAGACCTTCTACCGGCTCGTGCGCGCGTTTGCGGGGCGCGGCCGGGGGGCCGACCGCGAGCGGTCGTCAGCCGCGTCCTGCAATATTCTCGGGCCGACATCGCTCGGCTTCCGTCACCGCGACGATCTGGTCGAGATCAGGAAGCTGCTCGAGGCCCTGGGCGTGACCGTCAATGTCGTCGCGCCGCTCGGCGCCGGCCCGGCCGATCTGGCGCGGCTGCCCGATGCCGGCTTCAACATCCTGCTCTACCCGGAAGTCGCCGAATCGGCGGCGGAATGGCTGAAGCGCGAGTTCGGCCAGGAGATCGTCCGCACCGTGCCGATCGGCGTCGGTGCGACCCGGGCGTTCGTCCGCGAAGTGGCGGCGCTCGCCGGCGTCGATCCGCTGCCGGCGCTGCAATCGGAGACGCAGCGGCTGTCCTGGCACACCCGGTCGGTCGACTCCAACTATCTGACCGGAAAGCGCGTCTTCATCTTCGGCGATGCCACCCATGCGATCGCCGCGGCCCGGGTTGCCCGCGACGAGCTGGGCTTCGAGGTCTGCGGTCTCGGCACCTATGCGCGCGAATTCGCCCGCGATGTCCGAACTGCTGCGCGGGAATACGGGGTCGAGCCGCTGATCGCCGACGACCATCTCGAGGTTGAGGACGCCATCGCCGCCGCCCGTCCCGAGCTGGTGCTGGGCACGCAGATGGAACGCCACATCGCCAAGCGGCTCAGAATCCCTTGCGCGGTGATCTCGGCGCCGGCGCATGTCCAGGATTTCCCGGCCCGCTACTCCCCGCTCATGGGATTTGAAGGCGCCAACGTCGTTTTCGACGGTTGGGTCCATCCGCTGCTGATGGGGCTGGAAGAGCATCTGCTCGGCATGTTCCGCGACGATTTCGAATTTCACGACGACGTCCAGGCCTCGCACCTGGCCGCCGTTTCCCCGGCCGGCCGCGCCGCGGCCGCGGGGCCCCATGTCGAAGCGGTGCCCGACGCGGACGCTGACGACGGCGACAGCGCCGCCACATGGTCGGCGGAGGCGGAAAAGGAACTGAAGAAGATCCCGTTCTTCGTGCGCGGAAAGGCGCGCAGGAACACCGAGAGATACGCCGGCGAACGCGGCGTCGATGTGATCACGATCGAGACGCTTTACGATGCAAAAGCACATTTTGGTCGCTGAACAGGGAATGGGCGCTAACGGATCGGGGCGGATACCGCCGATCCGCGTGACCTTCGTGACGCTCGACAACCACATGACGAGCGCGGTGGAGCGCGCGCGCCAGGTGCTGCGCAACGAGATCCCGGGGCTCGAAGTGTCGATCCATGCGCTCGCCGGCTGGGACGCGGACGAGGCGGCGGCGGAGCGCTGCCGCGCCGATATCGAGCGCGCCGACATCATCGTCGCCAGCATGATCTTCATGGACAACCACATCCGCGCCCTGCAGCCATGGCTCGAAGCCCGGCGCAACGACTGCGACTGCATCGTCGGCTGCCTGTCGGCGTCGGATATCGTCAAGCTGTCGCGGGTCGGCGATTTCGACATGTCGAAGCCGGCGACCGGCGCGCTGGGTCTGCTCAAGCGCCTGCGCGGCAATTCCAAGAACGCATCGAGCGCCGGGCGCGGCCAGATGCGGCTGCTGCGCTCGATACCGCGGATTCTGAAATACATCCCCGGCAAGGCGCAGGATGTCCGCGCCTACTTCCTGACCCTGCAATATCTGCTCGCCGGATCGGACGACAACATCGTCAATCTGATCCGGTTCCTGATCTCGCGCTATGCCAGCGGACCGCGCGAGGCCCTGCGTGACCTGGTCAAGGCCGACGCGCCGCTGCGCTATCCGGAGGTCGGTCTCTACCATCCGCGGCTGAAGGCGAAGATGATCGATGATCTCGATGAACTCCGCAAGAAGGTGCATCCGCGCAGCGCCACCGGCACGGTCGGCCTGATCATCATGCGGTCCTACGTGCTGGCCGGCAATACCGGGCATTATGACGGCGTCATTGCGGCGCTGGAGGCGCGCGGGCTGAAAGTGGTCCCGGCCTTTGCCAGCGGGCTCGACGCCCGTCCCGCGATCGAGCAGTTCTTCATGAAGAACGGCAAGGTCACCGTCGATGCGGTGGTCTCGCTGACCGGGTTCTCGCTGGTCGGCGGTCCGGCCTATAACGATGCGGCCGCGGCCGAAGCCATGCTGGCCAAGCTCGACGTGCCTTATCTTTCCGCCTTCTCCATCGAGTTCCAGACGCTCGAACAATGGCGCCAGTCCGATCTCGGCCTGACGCCGGTCGAAACCACGATGATGGTGGCGCTGCCGGAGATCGACGGTGCCACCGGCCCGCTCATCTATGGCGGCCGTTCGGTCACCGGCGAGGCCGGTTCCGACCGCGACATGGTGTGCCAGAGCGAACGCGCCAACGATCTGGCCGGCCGGGTCGAGCGCCTCGTGCGCCTGCGCAAAGTGCCGAAGAGCGATCGCCGCATCGCCGTGGTCATCTACAATTTCCCGCCCAATGGCGGCGCCGTCGGCACCGCCGCGCATCTGTCGGTGTTCCAGTCGCTCTTCAACACGCTGAAGGCGATGAAGGCGGACGGATTCAGCATCGACCTGCCGGCAAGCGCCGACGATCTGCGCGACCGTATCCTTTCCGGCAATGCCGAGCGCCACGGTACCGTTGCCAATGTTGCGGCGCGCATTCCCGCCGAAATCCATGTGGCGCGCGAGAAGTGGCTGAAGGAAATCGAGGCACAATGGGGCCCGGCGCCGGGTCGCCAGCAGACCGACGGCTCGAACATCTTCGTGCTCGGCGCCGAATTCGGCAACGTCTTCGTCGGCGTGCAGCCGGCGTTCGGCTATGAAGGCGACCCGATGCGGCTCTTGTTCGAAAAGGGCTTTACGCCGACGCACGCGTTTTCGGCCTTCTACACCTATCTCAAACAGGACTTCGCCGCCGACGCGATCCTGCATTTCGGCACCCATGGCGCGCTCGAATTCATGCCCGGCAAGCAGGTCGGCCTGTCGGGCGATTGCTGGCCGGAACGGCTGATCGGCGAGATCCCCAACTATTATCTCTACGCCGCCAACAATCCTTCCGAAGGCATCATCGCAAGGCGCCGGTCGGCCGCCACCCTGATCAGCTATCTGACGCCGCCGCTGAGCCAGGCCGGACTCTATAAAGGCCTCCTTGACCTCAAGGCCTCGATCGAGCGCTGGCGCGGGCTTGCGCCCGGCGCCGACGATGAGCGCCGCCGGCTCGCCGAGATCATTTACAGCCAGGCGCTCACCATCGAACTGGCCGACGAGGCGGAGGAGTGGAGCGAAGACGGTTCGCTCGAGGTGCCGAAGCTCCACGACCAGGTGCTGGAACTGGAAACGACGCTCATCCCGCACGGCCTGCACGTGGTCGGCGAGGTGCCGAGCGAAGACGAGCGGCGCGATCTTCTCGCCATCACCAATGAGGCGCTGGGCGCCGGGCAGCTCGAAGACGGCCAGATCGCGGCGATCGCGCAAGGCCGCGACGTCGCCGCGCCGCGCGGCGACGCCGAAAAGGCCGACGCCGTTGCGCTGCTGAGCCGGTTGAATGCCGGGCTCGATACCGAGCACGAGACCGGCGCGATCCTGCGCGCCCTCGATGCCCGCTATATCCGGCCGGTCGCCGGCGGCGACATCGTCCGCGCCCCCGACATCGTGCCGACCGGCCGCAATCTGCATGGTTTCGATCCATTCCGCCTGCCGAGCGCCTATGCGCTGGAAGACGGCAAGATGCAGGCGGCGCGCCTGATCGAGCGGCACGAAGCCGATCACGGCCAGATCCCGCGCAGCATCGCGGTGGTGCTGTGGGGCTCGGACAACCTCAAATCGGAAGGCGCGACCCTGTCCCAGGCGCTGGCGCTGATCGGCGCCAAGCCGCGCTTCGACAGCTATGGCCGGCTGGCCGGCGCCGATCTCCTGCCGCTCAACGATCTGGACCGACCGCGGATCGACGTGGTCATCACGCTGTCGGGCATTTTCCGCGATCTCTTGCCGCTGCAGACGCGGCTTTTGGCGGAAGCCTGCTATCTGGCGGCCACCGCCGATGAACCGGCCGAGCGGAACTTCATCCGCGCCCATGCGCTCGCCTATGCCGAACAACATGGCTGCCCGCTGGAAACGGCGGCCTTGCGGGTGTTCTCCAACGCCGCCGGCGCCTACGGCTCCAACGTCAACATGCTGATCGACAGCGGCGCCTGGGACGACGAGGACGAGATCGCCGACACCTATACCAGCCGCAAATGCTTCGCCTATGGCGTCGACGGCCAGCCGCTGAAGCAGGAGCAGCTTCTGTCGGCGGTGCTCAAGAATGTCGACACCGCCTATCAGAATCTGGAATCGATCGAGCTCGGCATCACCACCATCGACCACTATTTCGACACGCTCGGCGGCATCAGCCGCGCCATCAAGAAGTCCGGCGGCGGCGACGTCCCGGTCTATGTCGGCGACCAGACCTGCGGCACCGGCAAGGTGCGCACGCTCGACGAGCAGGTGGCGCTGGAAACCCGCAGCCGCATGCTCAATCCGAAATGGTATGAAGGCCTGCTGCGCCACGGCTATGAGGGGGTGCGCCAGATCGAGAGCCATGTCACCAACACGCTCGGCTGGTCGGCGACCACCGGCCAGGTGGCGCCTTGGGTCTACAAGAATCTGACGGAAACCTTCGTGCTCGACGACGACATGCGGCGCCGGCTGGCCGAACTCAATCCGAAATCGAGCGCCAAGCTCGTCAACCGGCTGGTCGAGGCGCATGAGCGCCAGTACTGGCAGCCGGATGCGGAAACGCTGGAAGCGCTGCGGGCGGCGAGCGAGGAAATCGAGGACCGTCTCGAAGGTATCGACGTGGAGGCTGCATGACCGGTCAAGCTCTTCGCCACGACGCGCGGCAGGATATCCGCCGCTCCGGTGCCGCGCCGGATCCGCGCAAGGACGGCGACGGCAGCGTCCAGGTGCATCCGGACCCGCGCGCCTCCATCGACGGCGCCAAGGTGTTCGCCATCTACGGCAAGGGCGGCATCGGCAAGTCGACCACCTCGTCGAACCTGTCCGTCGCCTTTTCCAAGCTCGGCAAGCGGGTGCTGCAGATCGGCTGCGATCCGAAGCACGATTCCACCTTCACCTTGACCAAGAGCCTGATCCCGACCGTCATCGACGTGCTCGAGGAGGTCGATTTCCACACCGAGGAACTGCGCGCCAGCGATTTCGTCCATGTCGGCTATAACGGCGTCGAATGCGTCGAGGCCGGCGGTCCGCCGGCCGGCACCGGCTGCGGCGGCTATGTCGTCGGTCAGACGGTCAAGCTGCTCAAGGAACACCATCTCTTCGACGACACCGACGTTGTCATCTTCGATGTCCTCGGCGACGTGGTCTGCGGCGGGTTTGCCGCGCCCCTGCAATATGCCGAACGGGCGCTGATCGTCACCGCCAACGACTTCGATTCTATCTTCGCCATGAACCGGATCGTCGCGGCGATCAATGCCAAGTCGAAGAATTACGGCGTGCGGCTTGGCGGCGTCGTCGCCAACCGCTCGGCCAACACCGACCAGATCGACCGCTATGGCGAGGCGATCGGGCTGAAACGGGTCGCCCATGTGCCCGACGACGACACGTTGCGGCTCAGCCGATTGAAGAAACGCACCGTGTTCGAAATGGACGAAACCCCTGAGGTGGATATAATCCGAAACGAGTATCTCCGCCTCGCCGAAACGCTGCTGTCGGACCGGCAGGAATTCGACGCGACCCCGATGAAGGACCGGGATCTGTTCGAATTTCTCGGCTTTGAGTGAGGTCTTTGATGCAACACGCGCGCTACATTCAACGACGCGGTGAGATCAAACGCTATTTTAACGGCACCGCTCTGGACCGGTGGAAGAAGCTCGCCACCGACGAGCCGCTGAACCGTATTCGCGAAACCGTGCGCGCCGGGCGCGACCAGATGCGCGATCTGCTTTTGTCCTACCTGCCCGAAGACCTGTCGGGCTGGCGCATCCTCGACGCCGGCTGCGGCGCCGGCGCCATGTCGGTCGAGCTCGCCGGCCGCGGCGCCGACGTGATCGGCATCGATCTGTCGCCGGAAATGATCCGGTTCGCCGAGGCCGCCGTTGAGCGCCTGTCGCTGCCCGGCAGCGTCCATTTTGAGGCCGGCGACATGCTGTCGCCGGCTTTCGGCCGGTTCGATGCGGTCGTCGCCATGGATTCGCTGATCCACTACAAATTCGACGATACCGTCGCGGCGTTTTCGACGCTGGCCGAGCGGACCGACCGTAAGATCGTCGCCACGTTTGCGCCGAGGACCATTCCGCTCACCGTCATGCATGCGGTCGGCCGGCTGTTTCCCCAATCCGACCGGGCGCCGTCGATCCAGCCGACGGCGAAATTGCGGCTGGAGCGGCATCTGATGCTGCAGGCGGCGTTTTCGGGGTGGAATGTCGGGCGCAGCGAATGCGTCAAAAGCGGTTTTTACACGTCGCAGGCCATTGAGGTGATCCGGCAATGAACCTGGCCGCAAAAGCGAACGGGCAAATCATCGCGTTCTGGCGAACCGTCGGAATGCGGTTCCTGCCGTTCGCGGATGCGGCGTCCCCCGACCTTCCGCTCGGCCGGCTGCTGCGGCTGTTGATGTTCCAGCTTTCGGTCGGCATGGCCGTGGTGCTCCTGACCGGGACGCTCAATCGCGTGATGATCGTCGAACTCGGCGTGTCGACCAGCCTGGTCGCCATCATGGTCGCGATTCCGGTTCTCGCCGCGCCGTTCCGGGCGCTGATCGGCCATCGCTCCGACACCCACAAATCGTTCCTCGGCTGGCGCCGGGTGCCCTATATCTGGCTCGGCTCGCTGCTGCAGTTCGGCGGGCTCGCGTTCATGCCGTTTGCACTGCTTCTGCTGCAATCACAGACAGTGGGTCCGGAATGGGCCGGACCGGCCAGCGCCGCGCTGGCGTTCCTGTTGACCGGCCTCGGCATGCACATGACCCAGACCGCCGGGCTGGCGCTCGCAACCGATCTCGCCGCCGCGGAAAGCCGGCCGCGGGTCGTGGCGCTGGCCTATGTCATGCTGCTCATCGGCATGCTCGTGAGTGCGATCGTGGTCAGTTTCCTGCTTGCCGATTTCAGCCCCAAGCGGCTGATCCAGGTGATCCAGGGCGCCGCCGTATTCACCATGGCGGTCAATGTCGTTGCGTTGTGGAAGCAGGAAGTGCGCGACCCGGTGCGGACCCGGCGCGATCGGCCGGTGCCGACCTTTGGTCAGGCGCTGGCCTCCTATCGCTCCGATCCGCGGACCGTGCGGCTGCTGCTCGCCGTTGCGCTCGGAACCGCCGGGTTCAGCATGCAGGACATCCTGCTGGAGCCTTACGGCGCCGAACTGCTGGGCCTCACGGTGAGCGAGACGACGATGCTGACCGCGCTTTGGGCGGCGGGGACGCTGCTTGGGTTTGCGCTGGCCGGGCAGATGCTGCTCAAGGGCTTCGAGATGCACCGCGTCGCCGCCATGGGGGCGCTTGCCGGTGTCTTTGCCTTCGCCGCCGTCATTTTCGCCGCGCCGCTGGAGGCGCCGAACCTGTTCCGCGCCGGCGCCGCGGTGATCGGTTTCGGCGGCGGGCTTTTTGCCGTCGGCACCATGCTGGCGGCGATGGAGCTTGGCGAGACGACGGATCACGGCCTGGCGATCGGCGCCTGGGGGGCGGTGCAGGCAACCGCGCTCGGCGTTTCGCTGGGTCTCGGCGGGGTCGTGCGCGACGTCGTCAACGCCGTTGCCACATCGGGCGCGCTGGGATCTACGCTCAACGATCCGTCTGTCGGCTACAACGTCGTCTACAACATTGAAATTCTGCTGCTCTTCGTGAGTCTGGTTGTTCTGGGCCCACTTACCTATCGAAGCGGCCGTCGAGAGGCGGCCAACTGGCGGTTCGGCCTTGCCGAACTGCCCGGCTAACTTTAATCGCCAACCGGGAGAAAGGTCATGGAATCTGCATCGGTTGTTGGAATTTTCGATGTCGCGCAGATTACGCTCTACGCGTTCTGGGCGTTTTTTGCCGGCCTCATCTGGTACCTGCGAACGGAGGATCGGCGCGAGGGCTATCCGCTCGAATCCGATCTTGACGGCAGCTACGACAAGGCTCCGTGGCTGTTCGTCCCGAAGCCGAAGACCTTCCGCCTCATGCATGATCGCGGAACCAAGCAGGTTCCCGACTTCCAGCGCGATAGCGCTCCGGAGAATGTGCAACGGCTCGACGCCTCACCGGGATCACCGCTGGTGCCGACGGGCAATCCGATGACGGACGGCGTCGGTCCGGCCGCCTGGAGCGAAAGGTTGGACGTCGTCGATCTTACCGCCGACGGCGATCAGCGCATCGTTCCCCTGCGCACGGCGACTGAGTTCCATGTCGTCGAGGAGGATCCGGACCCGCGCGGCATGGCCGTTGTCGGCGCCGACGGCGAGGTCGCCGGCGAGGTCACCGATGTCTGGGTCGACAGAGCGGATTCGCTGATCCGCTATCTGGAAGTCGATTGCGACGGCAAATCCGTCATGCTGCCGATGCCGTTCTGCGTGTTGAAGGGCGGTGTTGGCAGGAAATGGGTTTATGTCGATGCGATCACCGCCGCGCAGTTCGCGGACGTGCCCATGCCGGCAGCACCCGGTAAGGTCACGCGTCGGGAAGAAGACAAGATCGCGGCCTATTACGGCGGCGGCACGCTCTATGCGACGCCGGAGCGCCAGGAGCCGCTGATATGAGGGCTGAGCCGGCCCACGAGCACGAGTATGAACCGATCCCGGGGCTGCCGGAGAAGCTGCCCCGGGGCGAAGTCATTCTCTGGCAGGGGCGGCCGAATGGCCGCGCCATCGCCAGGCGGGTGATGAAGACCCGTTGGTTCACCGCCTACTTCGTGATCCTCGCTGGTTGGGCGATGATCACCGGTCTCTATGACGGCCGGGGCATCGGCGAATCCTTGTTTTCCGCCGGTGCGCTGCTCGTGCTCGGCACAATCACCGTGGGCCTGATCGAACTCTATGCGTGGGGCGTGGAAAAGACGACGCTTTACACGATCACCAATCAGCGGATCGTCATGCGGATCGGCGTGGCGCTGCCGTTCACCATGAACCTGCCGTTCGCGCGGATCATTTCGGCCGACATCCGTCGCCTTGGCAGCGATATCGGCGATGTCGCGGTCCGCATCCATCGCGAAGAGCGCATCTCGTGGCTGATGACGTGGCCTCATGTCCGGGCGCTGCGCATCTTCAAGGCCGAACCGGCGCTGCGCTGTATTCCGAAGGTCGAAGAGGCCGGCCAGCGTCTCGCCGACGCCTTGCGCAAGTATAATGACGCGGAGACGCCGCGCATCTCGGTCGAACGCTCCGACGAGCGGCCGGCGGGGCCGGAAGACGCTTCGGTCAGCATGGTCGGCGCCGCCGAATAGTCCGGGAGGTCGAAGATGAGTGCGCGCACGAGAGACAGGGACCGCCGGGAAACGCCCGAGACCGGGAAGGCCGTGCCGGCCTTTCCGCGCGTTCCGCTGTTTTCGGCGATCGCGCTGGTGGTCTTTGCCATGGCCGCGGTGATCTTCGGCCAGGTCACCGAAATCGGCACCGTCCGCAACAAGATCGGCAAGCCGGTCGCCATCCGCGATGTCGTCCTCACCGTGCACGCGGATGAGCGGATCACGGTGACCGATGCCATCACCGGGGCTGCGATCAGCGAAATCGCCAGCGACAAGGGCGGGTTCGTCCGCGGCGCCATGAACGGCCTCAACCGCATGCGTCTGGTGGCGGATGTCGACAAGGACCGGCCCTATCGGATAATAAAGTGGCAAAACGGCTGGGTGTCGCTGTCCGATACGGCGACCGGCCAGAGACTCTATCTGAACGCCTTCGGGCCGGACAACGCGGCCGCCTTCGAGAAGTTCCTCCACAATGCGGGATAAGAAGATGAGCGGCAGCGCCTTTTTGCGATACAGAGGAACCGGCCGATCCGCCGATCTAAGGAAAGCCTGATCAGTGACCCTTTACGTCGCGCCGATCCTGTTTGTGCTTTTCGCCTGGTGGTTTTCCACCGGGGTGGTGCTTTTCGCGGTGCGGTCGCCGTTTGCGCAACGTCGCATCGCCATGATCGCGGCGTCAGTGGCGGCCGGCCTCTGCCTCGTCGGGCTCTATGTCAGCGCCGGAATGGAGACCGTCCACGGCGCCTATCTGGGATTCTTAAGCGCGCTCGGTCTGTGGGCGTGGCATGAGCTGATCTTCCTGACCGGTACGGTCACCGGACCGCGGCGGCTGCCGTGCCCGTCCGATGCTTCCGGTTTCCGGCGGTTCCAGACCGCCTTTCTGGCGGTGCGTGACCATGAGGTCGCGCTGGCGATCACCGTGCTGGTCGTCGCCGCATTGACCTGGAACGCGCCCAATCAGGCGGGCCTGTGGGCGTTCCTCGTGCTCTGGGTCATGCGGCTCAGCGCCAAGCTCACCGTGTTCTTCGGCGCGCCCAACGCGATCAGCCAGATGACGCCCGACCGTCTGACCTATCTGACCAGCTATTTCCGCACCGACCGCACGACCCCGGCCTTTCCCGCGCTGATCCTGATGGCGGTCTCGGTCCTGGTCTATCTGATCACCGCCGTCTCAAGCGCGAGCGATGCGCACACCGTCGTCGGGCTGACGCTGACGGCGACGTTCCTGGCGCTGGCGATCGTCGAACACTTTTTCCTGGTGCTGCCCATATCGGACGCCGTCCTGTGGCGGTGGGCGATGCCGAAACGCCCCGTGGTGGCGGAGATCGCTCCTTCGGCCGGCGGTATCGAAATGCTCCGAACCTTGCAGACGCGGCCACGGCCCGTGGCGACCTGCAGGGGCGCAAACCATGACATCGAGTAACGAGCAACTGGCAAGTGAGAAGGAGGTTGCAGTGAACTTCGACGCTTATTTTGAGGGTGAACTGAACCGTCTTCGCAAAGAAGGCAATTACCGCATTTTCGCCGATCTGGAACGCCATGCCGGCGAGTTCCCGCGCGCGACCCGCTACACCGGCGACACCACGCACGAGGTAACGGTCTGGTGCTCGAACGACTATCTCGGCATGGGCCAGAACCCGCTCGTCCGCGAGGCGATGCATGCCGCGATCGAGAAATGCGGCACCGGCGCCGGCGGAACCCGGAATATTTCCGGCACCAACCACTATCACCTGCTGCTGGAAGCCGAGCTGGCCGATCTGCACCACAAGGAGGCGGCGCTGATCTTCACCTCCGGCTACGTCTCCAACTGGGCGTCGCTCGGGACGCTGGGGTCGAAGATCCCGAACTGCGTGATCCTGTCGGATTCGCTCAACCACGCCTCGATGATCGAGGGCATCCGACATAGCCGCGCCGACAAGGTGATCTGGAAGCACAATGACGTCGACGATCTGCGCGCCAAGCTGGCGGCGATCGATCCGGACCGGCCGAAGATCGTCGCCTTCGAATCCGTCTATTCGATGGATGGCGACATCGCGCCGATCGCCGAGATCTGTGACGCCGCCGACGAGTTCGGCGCGATGACCTATCTCGACGAAGTGCATGCGGTCGGCCTTTACGGGCCGCGCGGCGGCGGGGTTGCCGAGCGCGAGGGGCTGATGGACCGCGTCACCGTGATCGAGGGAACGCTGGGCAAGGCGTTCGGCGTGCTCGGCGGCTATATCGCGGGCTCGGCGGCGATGTGCGATTTCGTGCGCAGCTTCTCGTCCGGCTTCATCTTCACCACCGCGCTGCCGCCGGCGATCGCCGCGGGCGCAACCGCGAGCATCCGGCATCTGAAGGAAAGCCAGATCGAACGCGACCTGCAGAAGGAGCGTGTTGCCCTGGTGCGCGCCCGGTTCGATGCGCTCGGCATTCCCCATATGGACAATCCGAGCCACATCATCCCGGTCATGGTCAACGATCCGGTTCACTGTCGCAACATCAGCGACATCCTGCTCGATCAGTACGGCATCTACATCCAGCCGATCAACTACCCGACCGTGCCGAAGGGCACCGAGCGGCTCAGGATCACGCCGTCGCCGCTGCACACCGACGAGGATATCGACCATCTGGTGCAGGCGCTCAACGAGCTGTGGTCGCAATGCGCATTGGCGCGGAACGTTGCATGACCGAATCCATCGTGATTCCCGCCATCGCCGATGACGGATCGCTCTATCCGATTGAGAAGATGCGGGCGCATGCCGAGGCCGTCTTCCACCTCGCCGTGTCCGTGTTCGTCTTCGATGAGGATGGCGCGCTGCTCATTCAAAGGCGCGCGGCGTCGAAATACCATTGCGGCGGGATGTGGGCGAACACATGCTGCTCACATCCCTTTTGGGCCGAGACCGAAACCGACTGCGCCAGAAGGCGCCTCAAGGAGGAGTTGGGCTTCACACTCGCGCTCGAGCCTCAGGGCGTCGTCGAATATTCCGCAGATGTCGGCGGCGGCCTGCATGAGCATGAGAAGGTCACGGTGTTCATCGGCCGGACGACGCGCGATGCGATCGCGATCGAACCGAATCCAAACGAAGTATCGGAAACACGCTGGGTTCCCCTTGACGTCCTGCGCGCCGAGATGGCGGCCCGCCCGGCCGCCTTCACGCCGTGGTTCCGGATTTACCTGACCCGGTTCCCCGATCTCGACTTCTCTGAAGCCGCCTGATCGGCAATCTGCGCTCCGTTTCGCCACCCTTCTCCCCTGTCATCACCGGGCTTGTCCCGGTGCTGGTTAAAGCGTTTTTGGATAGTTTCGACACCTCCTCCATCGTCATTGCCCGCTCCCAAGCGGGCAATCCAATGGCTTTTCGGCATTCAGAAGCGCTTGAATTCCTTCACCAATGCGTTGGCAAGTCGACAGGCCAATAGACCACAAGGATAAACCGGGTGGTGACAACGAAAGGGTTGGGCGGTGACGTCGAGACGAAAGGCCGTCCCCGTGCTCGAACCCCCTTCAGTCCAAAAAACGTCATCACGACAATAACCTGTGGCGATTCTGACCAAATAAACGGGACAAGCCCGGCAATGACGCCGCAGGGGGCGGTGTGGTTCACGCAAATGCCCACACCACGCACCGTTCCCGCGGAAGCGGGAACCCATTGCCCCGCTCAACACGGTATGTCGGCCGCGATTCGGACGATGTCTCGAAATTGCCAATTGGACCAAAGATTTGTCGCCGCCGCTAATGGTTCCCCGCTGTCGCGGGGAAGGTGCAGGTTGAGGACCATATAGACAATCAAGGAAATCCGAGGCGGCCAATGGACCACCCGGATAATACCAGGGGCAGAAATTACCGACCCACGTTATACGGTCGGAAATCTGTCGGTTCGTCATTGCGAGCGAACGCCAGTGAGCGCGGCAATCCAGGCTGAGCAAGCAGCCCTGGATTGCTTCCCCCGGCTTCCGCCGGGGTCGCAATGACGAGCAACAGGGCGCTTTTTGCGCGTGGCGCGTCGTCGGGAGTCAGCATTAAGTGCCGCTGGTATAAACCGGGTGGTGACAACGGAGGGGTCGGGTGATGACGCCGCGCGTGGGGCAGCGTCCTTTACGCAGACACATCACCAATCGTGTCCAGGTCGACGCAATTCGGTGACAAACGCCCATATTCAACAGGTTCCCCGGTCTCTTCGCATCTCGCTCCAGCCCGCGAAAACGAACACCGAAGCGAAGCCGAGGGACTTTTTCACGACCGACGAAAAAACCCCCGGCGATTTGCCGGGGGTTTTAGTCGTGCGGTCCACGCAGGTGCCGGATGTCCGGCCTCGCCCCATTCTACTGTACCGGCTGCGGCGGGCCGTCGATCGGCGGCGTGTCGACGACAGTCGGTGCGCCGGTAATCGGTGCCGGCGGTACGGCTCCGGCGGCGTCCCCACCATCCGCCGCCGCCGGCGCGGCTGCCGGCTGCGGCGGGCCGTCGATGGGCGGCGTGTCGACGACAGTCGGTGCGTCGGTAATCGATGCCGGCGGTACTGCACCGGCGGCATCGTCGCCAACCGCGGCCGGCGGCGTGATTGCAGCTTCTTCGGCCGGCGGCGTGATCGCGGTTTCCCCGGCCGGCGGCCTGTCGATCGGCGGCGTGTCGACGATCGTCGGTGCGCCGGTAATCGGTGCCGATGTCACCGCGCCGAAAGACTTGAGATAGTCTTTCAGCATGGCGACGCCGTAGAGCGGTTTTTGGACGCTGTTGTGACAGGTGGCGCAGCTCACCTTGAGGATGTCGCCCTCCGGTCCCAGCCGATCCTTCGGCACCACCGACGTCAACGGCTCGATATAGGTCTTGTTGATTTCACGAGCCATGCGGATCCCGTGCCAGGCCGTCACCCGTTGCGGCGGGCTCTGGTCCCAGTCATCCAGTGCACGGGTGTTGTGGCACGTCACGCAACCGACGCCGAGGGCTTCCGACATATGGATCATCAGCGCGAAGGAGTTCTCGGCATTCGTCAGATCGGTGGTGTTGGCACCCGTCGGGAAGGCCGTCTGCGAATGGACGGCGATGGGCTCGTCGCCCAGCAGGAAGGCCTCCAGATGATTCTGCGGCAACGCCGTGGTGCCGGCATATTTGGCGACCACGTTCTGACCGGCGCGGTATCCGATATAGCCGCCGGTCGGCTGCGGCCCGGTATCGCGCGACCAGGTATTGGGCGGAACCGTTTCGCCGCGATGGCAGGTGTAACAGGTCACGCCGGTTTCCAGAACGTGCGACTGCCAGTTCGCATTGATGGCCTGGGTCATCTGGATCATGCGCCGGGCGACGACCTTCTGGTACTTTTCGTCCGAAGCCATGTTGTCCGGATTGTGGCAGAAATTGCAGCCTTCTTCCTCAGGGGCAACCCATTCGGTGAACGCTGTCATCAACCGGTTATGCTCGTCTTCCGAAAGATGGCCCAGCACCTGGATGTTTTCATAGATGATGGCGATCGGCGGGCCGGAAGGGTCCGCCTCGTAAGGTGGCTCCGGCACGACATTCGCGGCCTTCAAGGCAGCCTCGTCCTCCATGTCGCGAATGATGTTCATGCCGGTTCCGCGATAGCCGAGTTGTTCCGTCTGCTTGGGCGGCATGTCCCAATCCGGCATCACGAGCATCGCCAACACCAGACTGCCGGCGGCGGCGATGGACAAGGGAATCCAGAGTCTCATTGTGCTGCTCCCGATATTGCCGGATTGACGACATCTGGATAGAGGTCCGGATAAGGCGCAACGATGCCCGCCTCAATGCCCCACAGATACCAGTTGTCGACCACCGTACCGGTCAGAAGAATGCCGATCCCGCCGGTCAGCGGTGTCAGCACCGCAAACCACCAGGCCCAGCGGTGGATGGATTCCATCGTCGCGTTCCAGCCCATGGTCCAGCGCCAGAACAGGGCACCACGTTCCGAAGCGGTGCCGCGGTCCGTGATCTGTTCGAGTTCACGCTCGCCGCCATAGCGGGCGACCGACAACACGGTGCCGGCATGCATGGCGAACAAAAGGGCTGAACCGTACATGAAGGCGATGGAGAGCGCGTGGAACGGATTATAGTAGAGGTTTCCGTAGCGGATCGAGAACGCCGTCGTCCAGTCGAGATGCGGGAAGATGCCGAACGGCACGGCTTCCGACCAGCTCCCCATCAGGATCGGACGGATGAAGCCGAGCGACAGGAACAGGAAGATCGCCGAGGCAAAGGCCCAGGCCACATGTGTTCCCATCTCGAGCTGGCGTGCCCGCCGATATACGCGCGTCCACCACAACAACATGGACGTAGTCAGGAAGAAGCCGGCGACCAGCCACCAGCCGCCCTCGTTGAGCGGTGGCAGAACCTGAAGGCCGTACTTCGCCGGCGGTGGTTCCAGCGCCAGCCACGGCAATTGCCGGACGAACTGGATCGGATCCCAGCCGACGGACGCCCACATGTTGATGCCGATTATGAAAATCGACATCGCGCCGAAGACGATCGACGCCAGGCCCAGAGTGCCCAGATAGATCGGGCCGATCTGCGCGTAGCCGAACTTGCCGATCCAGTATTCGAAGATCGGCTTGCCGAGCCGCGCTTCGTCCTCCGGCGGCAGCGGCACGCCGATTTCCGGGTGGCCTCTGACCTGGATCGTCGTGAAGATGTTTTGATATTGGGTCATCGGATTGCTCCTCAACTCCAGAACGGCAGGTCAAGCCACCAGTTCCACCATTGCGGCCATCCCTTGGTCCAGAACGGACCGCTGATGACGATGCAGACGGCGCTCCAGAAGGCGGCATTGAGCGCCAGCAGAAGGCCGAGCCGGTGGATACCGAGGGTGCCGATCGAATAGCCGACGACATCGCGGAAGAAGGTGTCTTCCCATTCCGGCGTCTTCACCGTGCCCTGCTGGCGCGAATCGGTCCGCGACCGGCCGGGATTGGCGGCCGAAAGGACAAGTCCGCCATGCATCGCGAGCGCCAGTGTCGTGGTGAAGAAGAAACTGATCGCGAGCATGTGCGCCGGGTTGTAGTGGAAGTGCAGGTACTGGTAGCCGACATTGGACACCCAGTCCAAGTGGCTGAAGATGCCGTAAGGAAATCCGTGTCCCCAGGCGCCCAGCAGCAACGGACGGAAGACGACCAGGGTGACGTAGGCGAAGATTGCCACGCCGAATGCGACCGGCACGTGATATCCGATGCCGAGTTTCCGGCAGATTTCCACTTCTCTGAGCGCCCAGGAAACGAAGGCGCCGGTCGCGCAGATCGTGATGATCTGCCACAACCCGCCTTCGGCAAGCGGCGCCATGTAAAGGCCATAGCTGAGATCGGGCGGTGCTATTGAAATCCGCCAGATGTTCCATGTTGGACCGAGCGCGGCGCCATAGACGATGAGCGCCACACCGATAACGGTGAAAAATACCGTGGTCACGCCAAAGAAGCCGACGTAGAAAGGTCCGACCCAAAAGTCGAAGAGATCTCCGCCGATCAACGTTCCTCCGCGGATACGGTATTTACGTTCAAAGCTGAGTAGTGCCATCATTCCTCTCCACGCCGAATTGAGCGAACGGGCGGCGAAATCAGATGATTTGGTGCGGCGGGCCGAGGGGAGGGTGTCCGCCCGGCCGGCCCGCCGCAATGGCAAGCGCGTTAGCCGATAAACCGCAGCGTATCCACAGGTGCTGAGATGGACTGCTCAACCGCGCTCGTCATATAGGGCTTCCCCGCGAGCCAGTTGTGCCATTCCGAACCCAGACAAATGAAGTGGATCAGGAGTGCCAGCACAGTGAGGAAAACACTCAACGCAACGAGCACCCTGCGAGGGTCGAAGAGTAACCATAATCTCCACATGTTCCCTCTCCCTACGTGATCATCGGCAGGAGCGAGGTAACCGCCTGCTGCGCGTCATTGAGAGACGCGTAACCTTGCGGTCCCGGAATCCACGGGCGCCACATCCAAGCCAAGATATGCGCGAGCACAGCAACCGCCATGAACGCCATGAAGCCCTGGACGAAGAGCTTATGGAACTCCTGCGCCTCGCTTTCGGAGAAGCCCGAGAGCGAGCTAGGGGTATTACTGACCATAAGATCGTTCTCCTATCTGCCAGTGCCGCGGATCCCCCGCGGCGGGGTGCCTAGAATCACGCCATCAGGAGCGATCTTCGGCGGTTCTTGCCGGTTTGGACCCCGGCAAAGCTCTATTGGCTAACGCATGAAGGCGTAGCCGGCGGCGATCTGCGCTTCCGAGACCGCCTTGGAAAAGATGGATCCGCGCCGCATACCGGTGGCGGGCGAGGTCGACTTGCGAGTGCGGAACAGTGCCTTGAACGGAGCGGCCGCGACAAACGCGATGATCAGGACGAAGATCACGACGTGATATTCGATCTGCTCCCACACGGAGAGCCTCGCGCCGCTCCGGCGGCTGTTCGGACATTCATAAGCCATTGCACTACCTCCGTTTTCCTGCGGCACCCCCTCCGTGCCGTATGTTCCTCTACGCCGCCCGCCCGGCCGGATTTCCGGCCGCGGCGGCGTTAACATGATGGGCCGCGACCTCTGCCGCGCCCGCACGTCTTGCTTCAGCTTCGGCGCCGTCGCGCAGGCGCTTCGCCGATGAAATCCGGATCAGCACCGGCTCCGCCGCGACCAGCCTGTCGAGCGCCGCGCGGGCGTCGCCGGTCCAGGCCATGTCGTCGTGCCGGCGCGCCGGCGTCGCCTCCACCGCGTCCAGACTGCTGGCGAGCGGCAGGATGTTGAACAGGGCGTCGAACAGGCCGTTGCAGACTTCCTGAATGGCGTATGCGGCGCCCGCATATCCCATGAACGGCGTGCCGGTGTGGCGGCGCACGATGGCACCCGGGAACGACGCCGGCACGAAGATCGCCTTCGACCCGATGTCGGCCAGGTACATGCGCTCGTTGTAAGAGCCGAACAGGATCAGCGGCGGTTTTGCCCTGATCGCCTCCATCACCGCCCGGTTGTCCGGCTTCACCCCGGCGCCGCGCCGGAACGAGAAGGTGCACGGCATGCCCAGCTCTTCCTCGAAGAAATGGCGCAGGCCGCGCTCATAGGTCTCCCCGGCGACGATTGCGAAACTGGCGGTGGCGAAGAAGTCCTGGGTCACCGAGCGCCACAGATCCCACATCGGCTTCAGCGTCGTGAGCTTTTCGCGTTCGATGAACGGCTCGACGTCGATGTCGAGAATGTCGCCGAGGGCCTGCAGGAACGCGGTCGTCGAATGGATGCCGATCGGCGCCTGCAGATAGGGCCGGTCGAGCGCTTCGCATAAGAGCCGGCCGAATTCGCGGTAGAGGCAGATATTGGCCTCGGCATCGCCGAGCCTGGCGATGTCGGAGAGATGGCTGCCGAGCGGAAACACCATGTTGACCTCGGCGCCGATGCCCTCGACCAGGCGCCGGATCTCGGCCAGGTCCGAGGCCATGTTGAAGCTGCCGTAGATCGGGCCGATGATGTTGACTTTCGGCCTGGCGCCCTCTTTACGCGGTTTGGGCCGGCGGCCGCGCTTGCCCTTGGGGCCGAACTCGCTCCACAGCCATTTCAGCGCGCGGTCGGCGCATTGCCACTGGTCCTCGTCGATGGTGCGCGGCAGGAAGCGGCGGATGTTGGCGCCGTCGGGGGTGACGCCGCCGCCGATCATCTCGGCGATCGAACCGGTCACCACCACCGCCGGCCGGTCGGGATCGAGCGTGTTGCGGGCGCGTTTCATCGCCTGCTCG
>JANQEG010000137.1 GCA_028278505.1 Rhodobiaceae bacterium | reverse complement strand
TGGCGGGCGTCCGCCGTCGATACGCTCTTGCCCGATGCCCCACATCGCGCGGCGAGCGTCTCACCGGCGGGCCGCCGCGCCAATCGTGAAACAGAATTGAATCAACCTTGGCGCCCGACGCTCTAAAGCAATGAAGCTTGCACTTTCCATGGACGATCGGACGACCACTTCCGGCACGGACGCCCCTTTCGGCAGCCATGCCCCGAATTGGTTTCAATCGCGCATTATCGCGCTGACCCGGCGCCAGCCCGACACCTGGCTCGGGCGGCGCTTTGCGTTCGCGATCCGCAAACTGGTGACCGCCGGCCTCAAACACCCGCTCGACGTGGAGGTGTTCGGCGCGGCCATGCGGCTCTATCCGTTCAACAATGTCTGCGACAAGCGGCTGCTGTTCACGCCGCAATATTTCGATGCCGACGAGTTCCGCGTCCTGCGCGACGCCTATTGCGACGGTTTCGTCTTCGTCGATGTCGGCGCCAATGTCGGCGGCTACACCCTCTATGTCGCCGGCCTCGGCAATCGGGGCGTGCGGGTGCTGGCGATCGAGCCGCAGCCGGTGGTGATTGATCGGCTCCTGTTCAACGTCGCCTGCAATCCGGGCAACCACATCACCGTCGCGACCTGCGCCATCGCCGACCGCGACGGCACCGCGACCCTCTTTCTCGATCCGGACAACCAGGGCGGATCGAGCCTGAAGACGCTCCGCGCCGATCCTGCAGAGACCGGCGTCGAGGTGCCGATGAAAACGCTTCTCGGCCTCGTCCGCGAGCAAGGCCTCGACCATATCGACGCCCTGAAGCTCGACACGGAAGGTTCCGAAGACCTGATCCTGGTGTCGTTCCTGCGCGACGCCCCGGAAAGCCTGTGGCCGCGCCTCGTCATCATCGAGCAGTCGAGCGGACGCTGGCAGACGGATTGCCGCGAACTGCTCCGGTCCAAGGGCTACGCATTGCGCCTGACGACCCGACTCAACTTCGTCATGGAGCGAACACCGGACTGAGACACCGAATCAGATTCGGCCGAGCGTCCAGGCGACGAAGTCGACGAGCACCTCTTCGAGCGCCCGGTTGAGCGCCTCGACCGCCTCATCGGCGCCCGCCCCCGCCGCCGGCACCCGGGCGGCGAAGCGGCGCACCGCGACCACGCGGCCGTTGCGGTCGTTGACGATCTTGCCCGAGATCTCGACCACCGCCGCGGTCCCCTCGACCAGCGACAATTCGAAGGCGCGGATATCGGATACGATCTGGTAGTCGATCAGCAGCCCTTCGCCCGGCCGCCCGACCGCGCGCGCCCGGCCGCTGTTCTCGAATGCCTGCAGCAGCCGCGTCTGCACCAGTTTCGGCAGCCGGTCGCTCCATTGCGCCTTGGCCATATATTCGACCGCCGAATCGGACGGCTTGACGACGATCCGTTCGCTGTCGAGCGCCTTCAGCGCGGCCGGTTCCTGGATCAGGATCTGCGCCCGCGTACCGGCGCGGAGCCCGGGAAAGCTGTCGGGTGCGGCAAGGTCATAGGTCGCCGGCGGCGGCCCGCCGCCGCCGAGCGCCGCACAGCCGGCCATCGCCGCCGCGATCGCTGCGGCCGCCATCCTGCGCGCAACGCGCCCTGCCGATCGTCCCCGATTGCTGAAAACCACGCGCCCTGCCCCGAAACCTACGCAACACCCAATTCAGCGCCGCCGCGGATTGTATTCCGGTATTTGCGATTTGCCAAAGATGAAACTCTGCGGATCGCGTTCAAGGTTGGAGATGACCCTTTCGAGGTTGGCGAGCGTGCGACGGCCGTCCTGGATAAAGGTTTCCACATCCCGCAGGCTGCGGTTGCTGAACCGGGCGAGACCCGAGGCGATTTCGTCGGCGCGGGCGTTGAAACTGTCCGCGACTTCGCGAATCGACGTTGCCGCCCTGCGCGCTTCGGCGAAGAAGCCGTCGCCCTCCTCGCCGTCGAGCACCTTGCCGGCCTTGTCGATAACGCCGTCGATTCGCTTCGACGCCTCCCTCAGATTCTGCGCTATCTCGGTGGCGTCGGCGATCACCGCCTCGACGCGCTCGCGGTTGTCGGCGAGCGTCTGGGTGAACCCCTTGACGTTCTCCGCCGAGGCCCGGGCATCGGCCAGGAATTGTTCGATATCGCCGCCGGTACCTTCCAGCCGGTCGGTGAAATCGGCGATATTGCCGATCACCCTTTCTATCTGGTCCCGGTCGATCGCCGAGACGACACCCTTGATGTCGTCGACCAATGCGTTCAGGCCGTCGGTGAACAGCGACAATTGCTCGGCGACCCGCCGCGCATCGGCGACGAAGGAATCGACGAATTTGGAGGTTTCGGCAAGGCTGTCGGTAAAGGTCTCGACATTGCCGATGATCTTGCGCACCGAGTCCGGGTCGACTGCCGCGATCACCGCATCGGCGCTGTCGACGAATCCTTCCAGACGGTCGGACAATGCGGAGATATGCTCGGCCGCGCTCGAGACGTTCTTCAGGAAGTCGTTGACGCCCTCGGAATTGTCGGCGAGCGCGTCGGTGAATTTGCGCACGTTCTGGATCGCCGTCGCCACCTCCTGATCATTCTCCTCGACCAGCGTATCGAGACGCGTCACCATTTCGTCGACGCGCGACAAGACGTTGCGTACGGTTTCGACGATGTCCTGAAGCCCCGACCCCTCGCCGAGAACCGTCGGCACCTCGCCCTGTTCGAACAGCGACAGGGTCTGCGCCGAACCGCCGATGAACTCGATATAGCCGGTTCCGGTCAGCCCCTGCACGCCCAGTCGCGCCTCGCTGTCGATCTTCAGCGGCGCCTTCGGGTCGACCCTGATCCGCGCGGTCACCAGGTCGGGATCGTCCGGATCGAAGCTTAAGCCCGTCACGTCGCCGATCTTGATGCCCTTGAAATAGACCGGGCTGCCGCGGGCGAGACCGCTGACCGAGCCGACGAACACCACGTTGACGTCGCGCTGCGCCGAGGTCTCGCCATAGCGCACCACCCACAGGCCGAAGCCGAAGGCCAGGCCGATGGCGATGAGGGTGAACAGGCCGATGATGATATAGTTGGCGCGGATTTCCATGTCGGAGTTCCGTCACTCGAGCAGGCGACGGGCGCGTCTGCCACGGAAATAGGACTTCACCCAGGGGTGGTCGAAGGTGAGCATCTTCTCGATGGGTCCGTCTACCAGCACGCGCCGATCGCCAAGCACCGCGATCCTGTCGCAAACTGCGAACAGGCTGTCGAGATCATGAGTTACCATAAATACGGTCAGTCCCAAAGTGTCACGTAGCTGGGCGATCAGTTCGTCGAAGTCGGCGGCGCCGATCGGATCGAGCCCCGAGGTCGGCTCGTCGAGGAAGACGAGCTCGGGATCGAGCGCCAGCGCGCGGGCCAGGCTGGCGCGCTTGATCATGCCGCCGGAGAGTTCCGAAGGGTATTTGTCCGCCGCCTCCGGCCGCAGCCCGACCATGTCGATTTTCAGCCGCGCCAACTCGTCCATGATCGCCGCCGGCAGGCTGAGATGCTCGCGCATCGGCACCTGGATGTTCTGTTTCACCGTCAGCGACGAGAACAGCGCCCCGTGCTGGAAAAGCACCCCCCAGCGCCGCTCGGTGCGCGCCTGCTCGGCCGGGCTCGCCGTGTCATAGGGCTTGCCGAAGGCTTCGACCGAGCCGGAAAAATGCGGATTGAGCCCGAGGATCGCCCGCAGCAGCACCGACTTGCCGGTGCCCGAGGCGCCGACGACGCCGAGGATCTCGCCGCGATAGACGTCGATATCGAGCTCTTCGAGCACGCTGTGGGTGCCGAAAGCCACCGAAATGCCGCGGGCGCGCACGACGACTTCCCTCTCTGCTGCCGCTTCCGCCCGCATGGTCAGTACCCGATCGATGCGAAGAACATGGCGAAAAGCCCGTCGACGACGATCACCATGAAGATCGCCTTGACCACCGAGGCGGTGGTGTGGCGGCCGACCGATTCGGCGCTGCCCTCGACCTGAAGCCCCTCCGCGGTCGCGATCAGCCCGATGATCAGCGCCATGAACGGCGCCTTGATGATGCCGACCAGATAGGTGTTGAGCCCGATCGCCTCGCGCAGGCGTTCGATGAAGGCGTCGGGCGAAATCCCGCTATAGGTCCAGACCACCAGGCCGCCGCCGATCAGCGCCGCCATATCGCTGAGGAAGGTCAGTATCGGCAGCGCGATGATCAGCGCGATCACCCGCGGCAGAACCAGGACCTCGACCGGATCGAGGCCGATCACCCGGAGCGCGTCGATCTCCTCGCGCATCTTCATGGAGCCGATTTCGGCGGTGTAGGCGCTGCCCGACCGGCCGGCCACCATGATCGCCGTCAACAGCACGCCGATCTCGCGCAGCACCAGAATGCCGACAAGATCGACGACCAGCACCTCGGCCCCGAACTGACGCAGTTGAAACGCGCCCTGCTGGGCGATGATGGCGCCGATCAACAGCGACATCAGCGTCATGATCGGCAGCGCCTTGAGACCGGTTCTGTCGATATGATGGACGATCGAGGTGAAGCGGAACCGCCATGGCCGCAGAATGGCGCCGCCGAGCACCACGACGAGGGCGCCGAGGAAGCCGGTCAGCATGACGAGGTCGCGGCCGACCGAAACGACCGCCTCGCCGACCGAGGCAATCCAGAGCAGGATGCGGTTGGCGTGCTCTTCAGACGGCTGCTCGACCGCCAGCGAGGTCGACACTTCGTCGATCAGGATCCGCTGCTTCTGGTCGACCCCCTCGAGCCGGACCGCGGCCCCCGTCGCGGCGAGCTTCTCGGTCAGGTGGATGACCAGCAGCGCGCCGGTGGTATCGAGCCGCGTGACGCCGGAAAGATCGACAACCGCCTGCGCCGCGCCCGCCGCCTCGACGAACCGCGCCATTTCGGTCTCGCGGTCGCGCGCCTCGGCGATCGTCCAGACGCCGGAGAGCCGGATGCGGCGGCCGCCGTCCGGATCCGTTCCGACCCCGATTGCCGGTAAGCCCTGAGGTTCCGCCATCAGATCCGCATCCACGCCCCGTTCCCGCCGCGATCTTAAAGCCTTTCATGGTTCACACAAACCATGAAAGGCTCTACCTATCGCGGGAGACCGGCTGCTGGCAATCAGAGCCGCCGCAAGCCGCATGCCGCGAAACGGATCAACGGACATGCAGATCGATCCTCCCTATCTGCTTTTTCTCGGCGACGTTGCCGACGCCCTTGCCGCCAAGACGGCGCAGGGCGTCGTCGACTGGCGGCCGGAATTCTGCCTCGGCCAGATGCGGCTTGCCGGCTGCCGGGCCGATACCGGCCTGCCCGACATGTCACCCGAGGAAGCCGCCGCGAAAGGCGCCAAATCGTTCGTCATCGGCGCGGTCAATGCCGGCGGCGTCCTGCCCGATCACTGGGTCGCCTCGATCGTCCAAGCCATCGATGCCGGCCTCGACATCGTCAGCGGCCTGCATCTGCGGCTCGCCGAGCACCCGACGATCGGCCCGGCGGCGGAGGCGGCCGGCCGCAGGCTCCATGATCTGCGCCGCAGCACCGAGAATTTCGCCACCGGCACGGGCGAAAAGCGAAAAGGGCGGCGGCTCTTGACCGTCGGCACCGACTGTTCGGTCGGCAAGAAATACACCGCGCTCGTCCTCGACCGGCAGATGCGCGCCCGCGGCCTCGATGCCGATTTCCGCGCCACCGGCCAGACCGGGGTGCTGATCGCCGGGCGCGGTGTCGCCATCGATGCGGTAATCGCCGATTTCATCTCCGGGGCGGCGGAATGGCTGTCGCCGGCCGCCGCGCCCCGCCATTGGGATGTCATCGAGGGTCAGGGATCGCTGTTCCATCCCTCTTTTGCCGGCGTCAGCCTCGGCCTGCTGCACGGGTCCCAGCCGGACGCCTTCGTCGTCTGCCACGAGCCGACGCGGAAGACGATGCGCGGCGTCAGGACGCCGATCCCGGCGATCGCCGAAATCATCGAGGCGACGATCGCCGCCGGAAGGCTCACCAATCCGGCGATCCGCTGCGTCGGCATCGCCATCAACACCGAAGCCCTCGACGTGGCGGCGGCGCGGACGCTGCTCGACGAGACCGGCGCCGTCTACAATCTTCCCGCCGTCGATCCGATGCGTTTCGGCGTCGAGGCGATCGTCGATCGCATCGTCGCCGAGTTTCCCGCATGACTCGGCGGCTTGCCGTGAAGATCGAGCGCTGGCCGATCGCCGGAGCGTTCACGATTGCCCGCGGCGCCAAGACCGAGGCGGTCGTCGTCGTCTGCGAAATCGCCGAGGGCGGTGATCGCGGCCGCGGCGAATGTGTGCCTTACGCCCGTTACGGCGAGACCGCCGAAGCGGTTGCCGAAGCGATCGAGGGCATGGCGCCGGCCATCGCCGCCGGCCTTGATCGCGGGGCGCTGCAAGGGGAATTGCCGGCGGGGGCCGCCCGCAATGCGATCGACTGCGCCCTCTGGGACCTTGAGGCGAAGTGCGCCGGATGCCGGGCGTGGACGCTGGCCGGAATGACAAGCGTTAGCCCCGTGGAGACCGCCTACACGCTTTCCCTCGGTACGCCCGAGGCGATGGCCGTGGCCGCCGCGGCGGCCCACCGGCCGCTTCTCAAAGTCAAGCTCGGCGGCCCCGGCGATCCGGCGCGGATCGCCGCCATCCGCGCCGCAGCGCCCGATGCGCGCCTCATCGTCGATGCCAACGAAGCCTGGTCAGTGCGCGATTTCGAGAAAAACATGGCGGCGTGCGCGGCCGCCGGCGTCGTGCTTGTCGAGCAGCCCCTGCCCGCCGGAAACGATGCGGCGCTCGCCGCCCTGTCGGCGCCGGTGCCGGTCTGCGCCGATGAAAGCCTGCACACCAGCGCCGATCTCGATCGCATCGCCGCGCTTTACCAGGCCGTCAACGTCAAGCTCGACAAGACCGGCGGCCTCACCGAGGCGCTGGCGCTCGCCGCCGCCGCCAAGGCGCGCGGTTTGACGCTGATGGTCGGCTGCATGGTCGCAACGTCGCTGGCGATGGCGCCCGCCTTCCTCATTGCCCAGGGCGCCGAATTCGTCGATCTCGACGGACCGCTGCTGCTGGCTAAAGACCGCGATCCCGGCCTTGCCTTTGACGGCAGCACAATTCAGCCGCCGCCGGCCGCGCTTTGGGGGTGAGTTGCCCGGCGTCCGATGCCGAGCAGGATCAGCGCGACAACGCCGAGCACCGCCATCGCCGGAAAGGCGGCGCCTTCAAAACTGCGGTAGAGCGCGCCCGAAGCGAGCATGGAGGCCGCCATCAACACCCCGGATATGGTGAAAAACAGCCCCTGGACCGCGCCGGTGCGGTGATCCGGCACCGTCCGGCCGATGAAATGGATGGTGCCGAGATGGGTCGCCCCGAAGGTCAGGCCGTGCAGAAGCTGGAGGGCGACGAGGCCGGCGAGCGGCGGCTCGAGGCCGAGCGCACCCCAGCGCAGGATCGCAGCGCCTGCGCCGAGACCAATTAAGGCTGTCGGCGACAGCCGGCCGAGCACCCGCCGCGACAGGTAGAAGAACGTGATTTCGGCGATGACGCCGAGCGCCCATAGGAGGCCGATCGTCGTTCCCGACAGGCCCATCGCCTGCCAGTGCAGGCTGCCGAAACCGTAAAGCAGGGCATGGCTCGACTGGACCGCGCCGGCCGCCGCCAGCACCGCCAGGACGCTGCCGGTGACGACACGAGACCGGCGCCCACGGTCCTCGGGCGGCGACGCTTCCGCCGGCACCGGCAGCCGCGGCAGACGGCTCGCGGCAATCACCGAGAGGATCATCGCCGCCAGGATCAGCGCGTGCACGCTGTCGGGGGGCAGCACGTCGAGAGCGGCCCCGGCAAGGAAACTGGCGGCGATGAAGCTGATCGACCCCCAAAGCCGCAGGCGGCCGTAATCGGCGCCGAATCGCCGCACGCCCTGCAGCGCCAGCGCCTCGGTCAGCGGCATGATCGACGTCCAGAACAGCGCCGCGGCCGAAATCGCGACAAATATCCACAGGAATTCGGTCGCAAAGCCGAGCAGAAAGAAGAAGATTGCGGTCAGCGCCGCGTAGGCGACGATCGCCGGCCGGCGGTCGGCATGACGATCCGAAAGCGCGCCGGAAACCGGCGCGAAAAACACGCGAATCGACAACGGAACGGCGAGAATGACCGAGATCTGCCACGGATCGAGCCCGCGCGCCTGCAGCCACAGCGGGAAGAACGGCTGATAGACGCCGATGCCGAGGAACAGAACCGCATAGAAGGCCGACATGCGGCGGTTGAACTGGAGGGAGAGAAGCTCGGACATTGCGGCTCGTCTTTGCCGATCCTACACTCGCCACCAGGGAATCGGGCACATGTTTAAGTGTTCGCCGACGAAAAATTCCGTCCGCACCACGTTATTCGTCGCCCCGGTGGTCAGTCGTCGCTGTTGAGGACTTCGGCAGCCGCAAAGGACGTCAGAGCAGCCCATGAACGATAGCACGTCCGCGCCCCCGCCGCCCGCACGCCGCGAAGATTATGAAGCCATCGAAGCCGCGGTCATGGAGACGGCACGCGGCCGCTGGTTCCTGGACGAATACGCCCGGCGCCGCCGCACCGCCGATACGGCAATCGTCCTCGACGCCATCGGCAAGCTGGAAAGGTTGCTTCGCCGGGAGCGAGCGATCCCCGACATCGACCGGATCCGCACCGACCTCGCCGATATGGCCGGCGCCATCGCGCGCACCAAAAAGGAGATTGCACGCCTCGGCCGGGACTCGGAAGCCGGCGGGCGCATCGCCGCGGCGACGGAAGAACTCGACGCCATCCTCGCGCAGACCGAAACGGCGGCCTCGGAAATCCTCGGCGCCGCCGAAAAGATCGAGGATCGCGTTCGCGACCTGCGCGAGGCCGGCGCCGATGATGGTGTCTGCGACCTGCTCGATGAGACCGTCAGCGATGTCTACGCCGCCTGCGCGTCCCAGGACCTGACCGGCCGGCGCCTGCAGAAGCTGGTCGGCGTCCTCCAATATCTCGAAGGCCGCATCGCGACGATGATCGACATCTGGGGCATCGACGATGCCGAGATCGGCGCCTCTGACGACGCCGTCGCGCCCGGCGACGGCCGGCCCGACGCCCATCTGCTCAACGGCCCGCAACTGCCGGGCGACGCCGGTCATCAGGACGAGGCCGACGCCCTGTTCGACGGCGCCGATGCGGTCGAAATCGTCGATTTCTCCGAAACCGCGTCCGATGACGCCGGGCCGGGCGCCGGTGCCGAGGCCGAAACGGTTGCGGCCGATCCTCGGCAAAGCGCCCACGACTTCGACCGGCTCGCGCAGGATCTCGTCGAGGCGTTGCCCGAGGACGAAATCTACGCCGTCGAAATCGCAGACGCCGAAGACGAGCTCGACGAGGCGTGGCGGGAGGTCGAGACCGTTTCGACCGGCGACGATGCCGGCACCGCCCCGGCGGTGGAGGTGGCGGAAATGCCGGCCGAAGCGGCCGAGCCCGCGGTCGTTGCCGAGTCCCTACCCGATGACGATGTTTCGGCCGGAGATCCCGATCTCGGTGCCATTGAGCCGATGGCTTCCGCGGAAACCTCCGCCGGCGAAACGGCGCCGATCGCCGACGCCCCGGCCCACGACATTGCGGCGGCCGAACAGATCGACGCCGGCGAACCGGAACCGCCGGAAGCGGCATCCGACACCGGCAATGACGATCCGAGCCGGCACCTGACCGCAGCGGAGCGGACCGCCCTCTTCAGTTGACGGGCGGGGCATCCGGCCGGCAAGACTCCGTCATCCGCCGACCGAATTCACTGCTGTCCGACAAAGCTCTTGCGCTCCGTTTCACCACCCTTCGCGGCGTTGTCACCCTACCCCTCCCTCGTCACCACCCCATCCCCTCCCGCGTCATCACCGTACCCCTCCCTCGTCATCACCCGATCCCCTCCTTCGTCACCACCCGGTTTATCCGGGTGGTCCATTGGCTTGTCGACTTGCCAACGCATTCGCGAAGGCCTTCAAGCGCTTCTGCGTGCCGGACCGCCATTGGATTGCCCGCCTAAAGCGGGCAAAGACGACAAAGAGGGGTTGAGACCATCCCGGGAACCTCTTGACCGGAAAAGAGTGGACCGCACCGGGCCCCGGCGTTCTCGTCCGCCAATGTCGGATATGTCCCGGCAGTATCGGGACAAGACTGAATCAAAACATCAGATGATTCGTTTATCTATTTATTATTATTGATATTATTCGACTTGCACCCCTCACAACACCATCGGTATCACCGAGGCGACCAGCAGCAGGCCCATCGCCAGGTTGAAGGCGGCGGCGGTCCGCGGCGTCGACAGCCAGCGGGCGACCACCGTGCCGAAGCTGCACCAGCCGACGGTGGCAAAGACGCCGATCAGGAAAAAGATCAGAACGATCGCCGCCAGTTCGGCGGCGAAATTGCCGCCGACCGTGGTGTAGAGCGGCACCACCGCCAGCGCCACCGCCCAGGCCTTGGGATTGCTCCACTGAAACAGCGCCGCGCCGACAAAGCCGAGCGGCCGCGCCCCGGCCTCGACATCGTGCGGGCCGCCCGCCCGCGCCACCCGATAGGCGAGGTAAAGGAGATAGGTCGCCCCGACATATTTGAGCCCATCGTGGACCACCGGATAGGCCTTGAACACCCGATCGAGCCCGAAGGCGATGGCGAAGATCATCGTCGGAAAGCCGACCAGGATGCCGCTGATATGCGGCACCGTGCGGACAAAGCCGAAACGGGCTCCGGAGGCCATCAGCATGATGTTGTTCGGCCCCGGCGTAATGCTGGCGACCAGCGCAAACGCGAACAGGGAAAACAGATCGACCATCGCAGCCTCGACCGAAATTAAACCAGCGGCAGAAATCATCGACCCAATTTATACGGTCGGAAATCTATCGGTTCGTCATTGCGAGCGAACGCCAGTGAGCGCGGCAATCCTGCTGAGCAAGCCGCCCTGGATTGCTTCCCCCGGCTTCCGCCGGGGTCGCAATGACGAGCAACGGGGCGCTTCGCGCGTGGCGCGTCGTCAGGAGTCAGCATTAAGTGCCCCTGGTATTAGGTCAATATTATTGGCCTAATTCCGAAACCCGGCAACCGTGGCTGGCGCATGGCTCGCCCCACCTGAACGCATGGCGCAAACGCAAAGGGCCGGCCCGAAGGCCGGCCCCCGCATTCCTTGATTCGTTGCTCAGTACTTGCGGACGATCGGCTCCGGGTCCGCCTCCGGCCCGCCCCAGGTGTAACGGACCGCACCGGCAATGATGTGCGTCGTCGAGTCGACATCGGCAAAGAACGGCAACACCGCCCCGCCAAGAGGCACCGGAAGCGCCGCCGGGTTCGCGGTCAGGTGCGGATTGCCGTTGGCCGGCGAGATTTCGATGTCGGTGCCGAAGGTGGTCAGGAAATTATAGGCGAGATCGAAGCTGAACGCGCCGTGCGTGTAGGTGCCGCCGATGCCGAGCCACAGCCGGTCATCGTCGGGAAGCCTCGTGCTGCGCACCGCGGTCGAGACCGGCGAAAGCTCGTAGCCGATGCCGGCCCGCGCCGTTAGGTTCTCATTGACGGCATATTCGCCGCCGAGCGAGAAGAACCAGCCGTCTTCATAATCGAACGGGAAAGGCTGGATCGGTGCCCCCGTCGCCGCATTGACGATTCCGGGGGTCTTGAGCCGGCTCCAATTGGTCCATTCGACGGTCCCGGCAAGCGTGAACGCGGCGGTCACACGCTGGCGAACGCCGAGGGTGACGATTTCCGGCGTGATGATCGAGGTCCTGATCGGGGTGATCACCGCCCCGGCCGGGGTCGGGACGGTTCGCGTGCCTTCCAGCTCGTGTTGGACGCCGGACCGGAAGCCGAGGCCGATCTCGGTGCCCTCGGCCGGCGTGAACGTGACACCGGCGGTGAAGCCGACGCCCCAGGCATCCCCTTCGAGCATGCCGGTTCCTATACCCGCGACGGAACCAACGGCGCGCGTCAGCCGCGTGTCCAGATACTGAATCTGGAGGCCGAGCGCGACCGAGACGTGATCATTGACCTTGAAACCGACGATCGGATTGGCGTTGATCGAGAAGATTTCCGACGTCCGGGAATAGACCTGGCCGGCCCAGGTGAAATTGGCCTTGGTCGAAAGGCCGTAAGGGGCGTTGACCGCGATACCCACAAACCACGAATCATTGATCCGGTAGGCCGCATAGCTGGCCGGAATGAAGCCGTCGAGGCCGATATCGCCGCTCGGACCGAGCGGCAGGAGAAACGGCGAAGTTCCCGCGGTCGGCGTGATCTCCACATTCGGGATGACGAGTGCGCCGTGCTTCTCACTCGTGAACCGGCCGGGCATGCTGGTGATGGTCGCCGGGTTCCAGTACATCCCGCTGATCGACGGGCCGGAAGCGGCAACGCCGGCGAACACCATGCCCTGATAAGTTGCGCTCTGCTCGTGCAGGCCGAAGGCGCCGGCAAAGGCCTCGCTGCCGAAAGCCGCCGTCGTCAACACCGTCGTCGCGAGAAAAAGCGCCTTGCCCTTACCCGTCATCGTCCCAATCATCCGATTTCCTCCCCCGCCGTCCACGGGCCTGCCAATTTCACCGCGATACCCGGAACTTGCCCCGATCGATGCGGCATCCCTAAATGCCACACTGTCGTCATCAATTAGCCGCAGTTTCGCCGCGTCGGCAACTGGCGCGCGGTCGCAGCATCATCGCGGCAAACGACCGAGTTTACGTTACGGAAACCCGCGCCCGGTGCCTTTGCCGGTCCGCGCTCGAGACTGATTTATTTAAAGATACCATATGGTTAATTAATGGTTACCGGCGCCGGTGGCGATCGAGCAAAAACGCGCCGGTCAAAAACCGCCGCAGACGCGCGGTTCGGCCGTGAAATTTTCATCCGCCATCGTGACATATTCGCAACAACAGAAGACCCGCCGAAAGCGGTTTCGCAGGTCCTGCGAAGGCGGCCGCGGCGACGAACCGCAATCGATCGTCACTCCATGACCGACGCCTTCAACAGGCACACCATGGTCGCGTGCGCCGGCGCCGAGCCGGGATTGCGGATGACGTGGCGGCCGTCGGAGCGATAGCGCAGCGTCTCGCCGGTTGCCGCCGTCAGCGTCTCCTCGCCGACGCTGACTTCAAGCGTCCCCTCAAGCACGCTCAAGGATTCGACCGAGCCGCGCTGGTGGCCGTCCGAGTCGAGCACACCTCCCGGCTCGGCGGTGAAATCGTACCATTGCAGCCATTCCACGGTCTTCAGCCAACCTATGATCGCCAGTTTGCACTTGCCATCCTCGGAAACCAGGATCGGCGTCTCGCCCTTGCCGACATGTTCGACGAGGGCGTTCTGCTCCGGCGTCCCCAGCACCCGGTCGATCGACACGTCGAGCGCCTGCGCCAGCCGCCAGATCGTCGCCAACGTCGGATTGGTCTCGTTGCGTTCGATCTGCGAAATGATCGACTTGGCCACGCCCGACTGCTCCGACAATTCGCCGAGCGACAGATTGTAGGCCTTGCGCAGGCGTTGAACGGTCTTGCCGAGCTGGCCGGAGAGCGCGAGCGCGCCGTTATCGGGTTCTGCGCGGCGGGAGGGCGTGCCGGTCATTCTGATTATCGAACGCTCCCTTTTTATAGAACGATGCGTTCCGATAATCGAACAATACCGCCCTGCCCGGCCGACGGCAACCCGGTTTCAGACCCTCAACTATCCCGCACCGTCAGGAACGCGGCCTGGGACACCCGCGACCACTGCCCGAGCCGCTCCCGTGCCGCCTGGAACGAGGCCCAGACCCGGGCATTTTCGGTGCTCTTGGCGGCAAAATCGGCGAACACCGCTTCGCTTTCGGCCCGCGCCGCATCGAGAACGGCGTCCGGGAACCGCTTCAGCTTAACGCCGTGATCGTCGATCAGCCGTTTCAGCGCGGCGCCGTTCTCCCACTCCGATTCGCCGAGCGCCCGGGCGTTCTCCGCCGCTGCGGCCGCAGAGACGACCGCCTTGAGGTCGTCGGGCAATGCCGCAAACGCCTTCACCGAGACCAGCGCCTCGCCGGTGCCGTTCGGCTCGTGGAAGCCGGGCCAGTAGTAATGGGGCGCGACCTTGTAGAAGCCGAACGCGGCGTCGCTCCACGGCCCCAGGAATTCGGTCGCGTCGATGACGCCGGATTGCAGCGCCGGGAAGATCTCGCCGGGCGGTATCGAGACCGGCGTCGCGCCGAGCCGCCTCAGCACCTCGCCGCCGAGCCCCGGCATGCGGATCTTCAAGCCCTTCAGATCGTCGAGGCCCTCAATTTCGCGGCGATACCAGCCGCCCATCTGGAAGCCGGTATTGCCGGCCATGAACGGTTTTACCCCGAACGGCCGGTAAAGGTCGTCCCAGATCGCCTGGCCGCCGCCATGGTCGATCCAGGTGATGTGCTCGATCGGCGTCAGGCCGAACGGAACCGCGGTGAAGAAGGCCGCCGCCGGCACCTTGCCCTGCCAGAAGAAGGAGGCCGTGTGGGCCATTTCCGCCGTTCCGGACGCGACCGCATCGAACACTTCGAGCGGCGGCACCAGTTCGCCGGCGGCGTGCACCTTGACCTTCAGTCGGCCGCCGCTCATCGCCGTGATCCGCGCCGCCAGCCGCTCGGCGGTGACACCGGGGCCCGGCAGGTTTTTCGGCCACGACGTGACCATCCGCCATTCGATTGCACTGGCCGCGATCGCCGGGGTCGCCAGCGTCGCGGCGGCGAGCCCGGCGCCCGTGGCGATCACCTGCCGCCTGTTCGGTTTCATCGTCATCATTGCCTCGCTCCCCGATCCTCCCACCAGCGATGGAAATGGTGCACCGGTCCGTGCCCGCCGCCGATCTGCAGCCGGTCGGCGGCCGCGATCGCCGCGGCCACATAGTCCTTCGCCATCGCGATGGCGTCATTGAGGTCACGGCCGCGCGCCAGCCCGGCCGCAATCGCCGACGACAGGGTGCAGCCGGTGCCGTGCGTGTTCTTGGTAGCGATGCGCGGCGCCGCAAACCGGGCATGGCCCCCGGCCGCCGCCAGCACATCGACACTCTCTTCGCCGCGTCCGTGACCGCCCTTGACGAGCACGGCACCGGCGCCGAGCAGGCGCAATTCCTCGCCCTGGCGGAACATCTCGGCTTCGTCGGCGGCCTCAGATTCGCCGAGCAGGCGCGCCGCCTCCGGCAGGTTCGGGGTCATCAGCGTCGCCATCGGCATGAGCGTTTCGCGGAGTGTCGCCACCGCCTCATCGGCGATCAGCGGGTCACCGCTCGCCGCCACCATCACCGGATCGACGACGATATTGGTCGCGCCATGGGCTTTGAGCCGGCCGGCAACCGCCTCGATCACCGCCGGCTGCGACAGCATGCCGATCTTCACCGCGCCGACATCGAGATCGGAAAACACCGCATCGATCTGGGCGGCGACGAAATCCGCCGGCACGTCGTGGATCGCGAACACGCCGAGCGTGTTCTGGGCGGTCAGCGCGGTGATTGCGCTGGCGCCATAGACCCCGAGCGCCGAAAAAGTCTTGAGGTCGGCCTGGATGCCGGCGCCGGCGCCGGAATCGGAGCCGGCAATGGTCAGCGCGATCGCCGTCATGCCGCCGCCCTCGCCTGCAGGGCGGCGTCGACAACGCCGCGCAGTTCGCGCGCCGCCGCATTGACATCTTCGGCCGCAAACAGCGCCGAAATGATCGCCACCCCGTCGGCGCCGGCGGCAATGACCCCGGCCGCATTGCCGGCGTCGATCCCGGCGATCGCGCCGACCGGAAACCCCGCATCGCGCGCCGCGATCGCGGCGCGGATCGCTGCAAAGCCGGCCTCGCCGACCGGCGGATCGGGGTTGTCCTTGCTCATGGTCGCAAAAACGCCGCCGATGCAGACATAGTCGAGGATGTCGAGCGGCGCCGCCTCGGCCTGCGCCACGGTCTTCACCGAGAGCCCGACGATCGCGCCGGGCCCGAGCAATCGCCGCGCTTCGGCCGGCGCCATGTCGTCCTGGCCGAGGTGAACGCCGTCGGCGCCGATATCCAAGGCGATCCCGACCCGGTCGTTGATGAGGAACGGCACGCCGGTTCCCGAAATCGCATCGCGGATCGAGCCCGCACGCGCCCGCATCACCGCGTCAGGGGCGTGCTTGTCGCGGTATTGCAGCAGCGTGACGCCGCCGGCGATGGCTTCACGCGCCAGCGTGCCCAGGTCGCGATCGGTGCTGCGTTCGGGATCGATCAGCCCGTAAAGGGCGAGCCTTCGTCGCATGGTGTCGGCGGTCGTCATACGATCTTTGCTCTTTCTTGCAGCGCCCCCGGCTCGAGGTCGTAGAGGGCGTCGATCAGGCGGGTGGCGAAGGTGCCCGGACCAAAGGCGCTCTCGCCGGCAACCTCGCCGGCGATCCCCATCACCGCAAAGGCGGCGGCGGCGGCATTGAGCGCATCCGGCTCGACGGCGAGAAAGGCGGCGACGACCGCGGCGCTGGCGCAGCCGACCGCGGTCACCCGGCCCATGAACGGGTGGCCGTTGGCGACCGTCACCAGCCTGGTGCCGTCCGTGATCATGTCGGCCGGGCCGGTCAGCGCCACCACCGACAACAGGCGCACGGCGAAATCGGCAATGCCGGCAACACCGTCCATGTCGCCGGTAAGCGCGTGGAACTCGTCCTCGTTGAGGCGGATGACGGCCGGTTCGCGGCGCGCCAGTTCGGCGGCGAATTCGGCGCGGCCCTTCGAGGCGTCGACGAACACCGGATCGAGCACCCAGGGTCGCCCCTCCTCGCCCGCCACCTCGATCGCCGTCATGGCCGCGTCCCGCCGTGGCCTGTCGAGCGTGCCGAGGTTTATGAGCAGCGCGTCGGCGGAGGCGACGAAATCCGGGACCTCCTCGGGCGCGATCGTCATGCTCGGGACGGCGCCGAGCGCCAGCAGGCAGTTGGCGGTGAACGCCTGCGCCACCGAATTGGTGATGCAGTGCACCCGCGGCCTCTGCTCGCGCAGCACCGCCAGGCAGCCCGCGACCATTTCAGGCGTGATTGCGGGTCGCCCGTTCACCGGCCCGGCCCCCGGTGCGCTCGCGAAAAATCGTCGTTCAATTTCGATGTGATCAGCATCTCATTTTCCTCCGCCGGCATTACCCGGTTCAGGTTCAAAGGGTTGGCGAACGCCTCTCAGCCCTATCGGGGCACCCCTATGAGATCGTCGCCTTGTTACTCGATCGCAAAAAGTTTGACAAGAGCGGCGCAATCGGCGAGCCGTTCCGTTATCGACATTTCAGCGCGCCGGTCTTTTTCGCGAAAGAGCGACGGCGCCGGACCCCGACGGAGAAAGCCGATGGTCCCGTTTTTTGTGCAGATCAAATGTACGCTCGGCAAGACCTATAACGTCGCCAACGCCATCGCCGATGCCGAGATCGCCTCGGAGATCTATTCGACCGCCGGCGAATTCGACCTGCTGGTGAAATTCTATGTCGAGGACGGCACCGATATCGGCCACTTCGTCAACGAAAAGGTGCACTGCCTGCCCGACATCATCGACACCCGCACGATCATCACCTTCAAATCGTTCTGAGCGGCCGCGTGTCCGCACTGCGCCCCTCGGCACCTCCGAGTTCAGGCCTCCGGCCGATCCAAACCCATGAGCGACTTCGACCCGCCTCCCGCGGCCGATATCGAGCGGCCGAAACACCGCATCCGCGCGCTGCGCGCCGGTGCCGAAGCCCTGCCCGGCAATGTCCGCGGCGGGCTCTGGCTGCTGTTCGCGGGCCTCTTCTTCGTCATCATGACCGGCCTGATCAAGGAAGTCG
>JANQEG010000135.1 GCA_028278505.1 Rhodobiaceae bacterium | reverse complement strand
TGGCGGGCGTCCGCCGTCGATACGCTCTTGCCCGATGCCCCACATCGCGCGGCGAGCGTCTCACCGGCGGGCCGCCGCGCCAATCGTGAAACAGAATTGGACCAACATTGTCGCCCGACGCTCTTATGATGACGCGGACAGAAAAACATCGACGACACATCCGTCATAGGCTCTGCGGTAACGCGCAGGGCATTACCAATTGAAGTATGAGGCCATAATGACCGCATCGACGCAAAACCATCCCGTCGACACGATGGGCGGACGCATCAACCGGGCCCGGGAGGCGGCCGGGTATTCGACCGCCCAATTGGCGCGTCGGCTCGGCGTCAAGACCCAGACCCTGTCCATGTGGGAAACGGACCGCTCCGCACCCCGCTCCAACCGGCTGACCATGCTGGCCGGCCTGCTCAATGTCAGCCCCGGCTGGCTGCTGGTCGGGCGCGGCCAGGCGCCGGTCGGCAGCGCCGCGAGCCACGAAATCCGCCTGCTGCGCCATGAACTCGACATGGTCCGCGCCGACCTCGTGCAGGTCTCCGGCCGGCTCGACCAATTGCTCGGCCATTTCGACCGGCTGGTCGAGGACGGCGTGGTGCACGAAGACGAAACGTCGGCTTAAGCGGACGGGCCGAGGCGGTCGAGCTTGTCCGGCCGCTTGCCGCCATAGGCCCAGTCGAGCAGTTCGACCGTGTGCACGATCGGCAGCCCGGTGCCGGCGGCGATCTGGGTGATGCAGCCGATATTGCCGGCGGCGATGAGATCAGGGGCGACCTTTTCGATGTTGGCGATCTTGCGGTCACGCAACCGGGTGGCGATTTCCGGCTGCATGATGTTGTAGACGCCGGCCGAGCCGCAGCACAGATGCGCCTCCGGCACGTCGCGAACATCGAATCCGGCGGCGCTCAGAAGCGCTTTCGGGGTTCGCGTGATCTTCTGGCCATGCTGCATCGAACAGGCCGAATGGTAGGCGACCTTGAGGCCCGCCGGGTTGACCGGCGCGCCGAGATCGATCTTCTGCAGATATTCGCTGACATCGAGGGCGAGCGCGGCGATCCGTTCCGCCTTTGCGGCATAGGCCGGATCGCGGGCGAGCATATGGCCGTAATCCTTGACCGTGGTGCCGCAGCCCGAGGCGGTGATCAGGATGGCGTCGAGGCCGCCGCCGTCCAACTCGCGGGTCCAGGCATCGACGTTGCGCCGCGCCGCCGCAAGCGCCTCTTCTTCGCGCCCCATGTGGTGGACGAGCGCGCCGCAGCACCCCTCGCCTTCCGCGAGCACCACCTCGATGCCGGCGCGATTGAGGAGGCGGATCGTCGCCGCGTTGATCTCGGGCGCCAGCACCGGCTGGGCGCAGCCCGAAAGCAGGGCAACGCGCCCGCGCCGCGGCACCTGCGGCGGAAAGCTGCCGGGCGCCTGCACATTCGAGCGCGGCGGCAGCTTGGCCGGCGCAAGCGCCAGCATCGCCGCCACCTGACGCAAACCCGGAATGCGCGCCATGAGCGGCGCGAAAAGCCGGCCGTAGACGGCGCCGGCGAGCGAAAGGCGGAAGCGCGCCGGCTTCGGCAGCACCAGGGCGAGGACGCCGCGCAGCGCGCGGTCCATCAGCGGGCGCCGGTAGGTCTTTTCGATGTGAACCCGGGCATGATCGACGAGATGCATGTAGTCGACACCGGACGGACAGGTCGTCGTGCACGAGAGACAGGTCAGGCAGCGGTCGATATGGGTCACGTCCTGGCGCGTCGCCGGCCGGTCGTTCTCCAGCATGTCCTTGATCAGATAGATGCGCCCGCGCGGGCTGTCGCGCTCGTCGCCGAGCAGCACGAAGGTCGGGCAGGTGGCGGTGCAGAAGCCGCAATGGACGCATTTGCGCAGGATGGATTCGGCCATCGCGATCTGCGGATCGGCGCGCCTTGCCTCTGAGAAGGTCGTCTGCATCAGGCGCCGCCTCCGCCATGCATGCGGCCGGGATTGAGGATGCGGTGCGGATCGAACTGGTGGCGGAAGCGCTCGGTGAGCGCGGCGAGTGCCGGCGGCTGCGGCTGAAATACGGGGATCGCGGCGCGCAAAGTCGCCGGCGCCCGAATAAGCGTGGCGTGCCCGCCGATTGCGTCAAGCGCACGGCGGATGATGGCTTCACCCGCATCCCGCTCGGCCACGGTTTCGAGCCAGACGAGGCCGCCGCCCCAGTCATAAAAGGCGCGGAAATCGCCTTCCGCCTGAAGTGAACCGACGAACCGGCCGGCGTGCTTCGGCGAGGTCGATATCCGCCAGACCGCGGTTTCGGGATTTCGACAAAACGGCGCGACGTTGCGGATGTCGCGCCACACGGCCCGCGATCGGTCGCGCGCGAACACCTCAACAGTGCCATCGGCACCGACAAGCTCGCGGAGTTTTTCGGCGCGGTAGTCGACCGAGGGCCCGAAACCTTCGATCCGGAAGAGGGTTACCGCCGCATTGATGTCGGCCAACGCGGTTTCCGGCACGATGTCCGCGGGCAGATGCGCCGCTGCCGACACTTCGAAGGAGGAGCCGAGCGCCGCCGACATCGCCCGCGGCCACGCCGGATCGCCGAGCCCGATCAGGGCGACCGAAATCTCGGTTTCGGGCCTGGGCAGCACCTTCAGCGTTACCTCGGTCAGCGCCGCGAGCGTGCCCCACGATCCCGCAAGCCCGCGCGAGAGGTCGTAGCCGGTGACGTTCTTCATGACCCGGCCGCCGCTCTTGAACGCCTCGCCCCTGCCGGAGACGGCGTTAATGCCCAGGAGGTGGTCGCGCGTAGCACCCGCCGTAAGGCGCCTGGAACCGGAGAGATTTGCGGCAACGATGCCGCCGATCGTGGCGCCGTCCGCCGCACCGCCGAGGAGCGGTCCATAGTCGGGCGGCTCGAACGCCAATTGCTGGCCGTTCTCATCGAGCGCCGCTTCGATCTCGGCCAGCGCGGTACCGGCCCTTGCCGACAACACCAGTTCCTCGGGCTCGTAAAGGGTAATCCCGGAAAGGCCGGACAGGTCGAGCACATGGTCGACCTGCAGCGGCCGGCCGATTGCGCGCTTGGTGCCGTTGCCGAGAAGTTCGAGCGGCCGGCTCTCCGCCGCCGCCCAGGCAATCGCTTCGACCACGCCCGCCTCGTCTTCCGGTCTGAATGTCTCGCCCATGCCGATCCCCGAGACCAATTCTAGAATCGCGGAATGTCGGGAAACGGCAGCTTGCCGCCGCTGACATGCATCCGGCCCAGCTCCGCGCAGCGGTGCAGCACCGGAAACATCTTGCCCGGATTGAGCAATTGCTTCTCGTCGAAGGCGCATTTGACCCGCATCTGATGGGCGAGATCGACCTCGGAGAACATCTCCGGCATCAGGTCGCGCTTCTCCACGCCGACGCCGTGCTCGCCGGTCAGCACGCCGCCGACCTCGACGCATAGCTTCAAGATATCGGCGCCGAACGCCTCGGCCCGTTCGATCTCGCCGGGGATGTTGGCATCATAGAGGATGAGCGGATGCAGATTGCCGTCGCCGGCGTGGAAGACATTGGCGACGCGCAGGCCGTATTCGGCGCTCATTTCGCGCATCGCGGCAAGGACCTTGGGAAGCTGATGGCGCGGAATGGTGCCGTCCATGCAGTAATAGTCGGGCGAGATGCGCCCGACCGCGGGGAACGCCGCCTTGCGCCCGGCCCAGAAGGTCAGCCGCTCGTCCTCGGATTGGGAAACGCGGACGGAGGTTGCGGCATTCTTGCGGGCGATCTCCTCGACCCTGGCGAGCAGGTGGTCGACCTCGGCCTCCGGCCCGTCGAGCTCGACGATCAGAAGCGCCTCGACATCGAGCGGATAGCCGGCATGGACGAAGTCCTCGGCGGCTTGAATCGCCAGGCCGTCCATCATCTCAATGCCGGCCGGAATGATGCCGGCGGCGATGATGTCGGCGACGCAGCGGCCGCCATCCTCATTGGTCGGGAAGCCGACGAGCACCGCCCGCGCCGTCTCCGGCTTCTGCAGAATGCGCACGGTCACTTCGGTGATGATGCCGAGCAGGCCTTCCGAGCCGGTCATCACGGCGAGCAGGTCGTAGCCGTCGGCATCCAGATGCGGGCCGCCGAGGCGAACGACCTCCCCGGTCATCAGCACCATCTCGATGCCGAGCACATTGTTGACGGTGAGCCCGTATTTCAGGCAGTGCACGCCGCCGGAATTCTCCGCCACATTGCCGCCAATCGAGCAGGCGATCTGGCTCGAAGGATCGGGCGCATAGTAGAACCCGGCGTGCTCGACGGCCTGGGTGATGGCGAGGTTGGTGACCCCCGGCTGGGCGACGACGACGCGATCGTCGAAATCGATATCGAGCACCCGGTTGAACTTCATCATCGAGATCAGAATGCCGTCGGCGACCGGCAGCGCCCCGCCCGAAAGCGAGGTGCCGGCCCCGCGCGGGACGACCTTTACGCCGTTCGCGTGGCAGTAGCTGAGGATCGCCGCGACCTCGGCCGTCGTCTCCGGCAGCACCACCAGAAACGGCATCTGCCGGTAGGCGGTGAGCCCGTCGGTTTCATAGACCCGCATGTCGACGGGCTCGGCGACGATATTTGCGGCCGGCAGGATGGCCCGCATGGCGGCGATGATGTCGTCGCGACGGGCGATCACCCCGCGATCGGGCTCGGGCATCGACAGGCCGGACATTTCCTCTCCAGTGGTTCTTTTTTTTTACCTCTGGACACGTTTTAGCGCATCTCCCGGAGAAAATCACCCGCCAATGGTGGCCGCGGCCGGGAGCCGGAGTCGGGCCCTCGTCGTCATCGGATCACCCGCCGAAATGCGCTCTTCGGCGACGCGCGTCGTTCTGCCGCAATTCGGCGACGTGTCGTTGTCTGCGGTAAATCCGCCCAAACGGACCGGAAAACCTGCCATTTGCGACAGCCGGTTTCGACCTCCGTCCGGCGTCTTCGCGCGACCCCTAACCCCACGAAGATCAACAGCTTGACCCCTCCCGCGTGCGGCGATGCGGCCGCCCGACCGGCGAACACAATGGCCGACTGACAGCGTGGCAGACCGAACGCGGCTTCGGCGGACTGAAGCTGGCAAAGAATTGATGCTTGCGAAAATGGCGCTTTTCCTTAACTAAACGCCTCGGAAGTCCGGTCAACGTGTCTCTGACGGCTGACAGCGCGGTTTGGAGACGCTATGTTCCCCCCGCCGGAATTCGAGGGGAACCGGATCGATCACTATGGAAGACCGCAACAGGAGTTAAAGAATGAAACGGACCATCGGATTGGCTGCCGTGCTGCTGCTGGCAGGGATGGGCTCGGCGCTCGCTCAGGACGGCGATGTCGAGAAAGGTGAAAAGGTTTTCAAGAAGTGCAAGGCCTGTCACACCGTCGGTGAGGGCGCCAAGAACAAGGTCGGCCCGCTGCTGAACGGCATTGTCGGGCGCGCCTGGGGCACGATCGAAGGCTTCAAATATTCCAAGGATCTGCTCGCGCAGGCCGAGGAAGGCAAGGTCTGGGACGACGCGACCCTCGATGCCTATCTGAAGAAGCCGAAAGATGTCATCCCGAAGGGCAAGATGGCTTTTCCGGGACTCAAGAAGGACGAAGACCGGGTCAACGTCATCGCCTATCTGAAGACGTTCAGCGAATGACATCGACGGCAGAAGCCGCTCGTCACAAGAGCAAAGGGCCGGAACGATCCGGCCCTTTTAATTTGCGCCGCCACGATCAGTGTCCGCCCGCCTCCTCGTGCTTCTTTCGGATCCGGCGGATCACCCAGAACACCAGCCCCACCACGATCGGCACGAAGACGCCGACGACGATTTCCGGGGCGAGGGGAAGAAATCCGCCGGCCTTCAATCCCTTGGCGGCATAGCCGATGATGCCGAGCAGATAATAGCTGATCGCGCCGATCGACAGGCCTTCGACGGTCTGCTGCAGGCGAAGCTGCAGATGCGCGCGCCGGTTCATCGAGGCCAGCAATTCGCTGTTCTGCTGCTCGAGTTCGATGTCGACACGGGCCTGCAGCAGGTCGGTCGCGCGGGCGAGTTTTTCGGCAAGCGCCTTCTGGCGCCGGTCGACGGCCTGGCAGGTGCGCATCGCCGGGCTCATGCGCCGGGTCATGAAGGTGGCGAGCGTGCTGAAACCCGTGACCGCGGTCTCGCCGATCGCCTTCAGCCTTATTTGAAGAATCTCGTCATAGGCCTGGGTCGCGCCGAGCCGGTAGCCGATGCGGACGGCGTCGGCTTCAAGCTCGCCGCCCAGCCCGGTCAGCCGCCCGAGCAATTCCTGATTGGAGGCCAGCGAATCGCTGTCGCGGATCGCATCGGTGATCTCGCCAAGCGCGGTCTCCATCCGGGCGAGCGATGGCGCCACCGCCTGCACTTCGGGCAGGCCGAGCAGGGCGAAGGTCCGGTAGGTCTCGATCTCGTGCAGGCGCAGGATCACGGCGCCGGCCGTGGCTTCGGACATGCCGCGGTCCAGCACCAGATAGCGGACGAAGCCAAATCGGTCCTCGCGGAAATCGGTCGCCAGCAGCGCCCGGCCCCGGGCGACTTCGGAAGCGCTGAGGCTCGGCAGATCGAACCCGGCGAGCATCGCCGTTCGCGCCTCCTCGCCGGGATCGGCGACGAACACCAGATGCATGGCCGTCAGCAGCGGTCCGGGCGGACGGAACCCCGCCCCGAACGGGCCGGCCGGCGGTGCTGCCGCAAACGGCGCATCGCCGATCTCGTCATCGACCGTCCAAGTGAAGGTGGTGAACTCGGTGTGCTGTTCCCATCTGAGCATGCCGTGCTCGATCGGGACGCGGTGATAGCGCTCACCGGGTGCCGGCGCTTCGGCGCCATGCCGTTCGAACAGATCGACGACGTCGCGCGCGAGCCGCTCACGATCCGATGCCGACACCATGAAGCCGTAATGGATCGCCCGCATCGGCGCCTTGAGCAGCGGAAACGGCCGCGCGTGCAGTTCGTCGAGAATCCGCTCGCGCAAGGGATGCGGGGGAAAGTTCGGCAGCGCCGAACCGTCCGGCGGTTGGAATTCAGCCATCACATCCTATCCGAAAGCCCTGCCCGGCGGCAGTATGGCGGCGCCGTCCGACTGCTGCCTACCGGTTCCCACTTTTCGGCCCGATGCTCTAACGCAACAGCATGCTCGGCAGCCACAGTGCCACCGCCGGGAAGGCCAGCACGAAGGCCAAGCCAATGAGCTGCAGGATAACGAAGGGAATGATTCCCCGATAGATGTGCTGGATGGTGACGCCCGGCGGCGCCACGCCCTTCATGTAGAAGAGCGCGAAGCCGAAGGGTGGGGTCAGGAAGCTCGTCTGCAAATTGACCGAGACCAGGATCGTGAACCAGATCAGCGCCGCCTCGGCGATGCCGGGCCAGTCGCCGATATGGCCGCCGAAATCGAGCTTGGCGACGATCGGTCCGAACACCGGCAGCACGATCAGGGTGATCTCGATCCAGTCGAAGAAGAAGCCGAGGAAGAAGATCATCCCCATTAGCACGAACAATATGCCCCAGGGCCCGACGCCGGCCCAGGCGATGAATTCGTCGATGAGGGCCTCGCCGCCGAGCCAGCGGAACACCAGGCTGAAGCAGGTGGCGCCGACGAAGATGCCGAACAGCATGGCGGTGGTCAGCGCCGAACGGTGGCTGACATCCTGCAGAACTTTACCGGAGAGCTTGCGGTTGGCGATCGCCAGCAAGGTTGCGCCGAGCGCGCCGACGCCGGCGGCCTCGGTCGGCGTCGCGATGCCGGCGAAGATCGAGCCGAGCACGATGACGATGAGGAACACCGGCGGCAGGAAGCTGCGCAGGATCATCAGCCAGAACTCGCCGGAATTCTTCGGGCCGACATCTTCGGGCAGCGGCGGCGCGAGCTCCGGCTTGATGTGGCAGAGGGTGTAGATGTAGAGCGAATAGAGCGCCGACAGCAGCAGGCCGGGCAGGATCGCGGCGATGAAGGTGGTGCCGACCGGGATCGACATCAGGTCGGACATGATGACCAGCATGATCGAGGGCGGGATCAGGATGCCGAGCGTGCCCGAGGAGGCGATGGTGCCGGTTGCGAGCGGCAGATTGTAGTTGCGCTCCAGCATCACCGGCAGCGCCAGCAGCGTCATCATCACCACCGAGGCGCCGATAATGCCGGTGGTTGCCGCCATGATCGTGCCCATCAGCGTCACCGACAGGGCGAGGCCGCCGGGCACCCGCCGCGTCAGCACCTGCAGGCAGTGCAGCAGATCCTTGGCGACGCCCGATTTCTCCAGCATCGTGCCCATGAATATGAACATCGGGATCGCGACCAGCACCGGGTTTTCCATGGTGCCGCCGAAGATCCGGTTCGGCACGACCATCAGCCGGGCGACGTTGAACGCGCCCAGAAGGTCGGCGAGGAAGGCGAAGCCGAGGCCGATGCCGCCGAGAATGAAAGCCACCGGATAGCCGGTAAACAGAAGCACGCCGAGGGCGACGAACATGAAGATCGGGAGCAACTCGACAAACGTCATGACTTCGCCCTAATCGGTGATCGGGCCGCGGTCGGCGACGTCGTCGGGCAGGTCGGCGTGATGGGTTCCCGCCCAGTAGCCGACCTGCGGCTTGAGGACGGTGGGTCCGAACAGGTAGATGAGGCACTTGATCACGACCGAGAGGCCGGCCGCCAACAGCATCGTGAACCCGACCGGCATCGCCGCCTTGATGATCCAACGGTGGGAGAGGCCGGTCTGCGCGGCGGAAATCTCGTTGGTGGCAAACGAGCGCTCGGCGAAGGTGCCGCCATAGCGGATGATCAGGATCGAGTAGGGAATGAGAAAGGCGAGGCAGCCGATCAGTTCCAGCCAGACCCGGGATCGCGGCCCCATGCGGTCACGGACCAGCTCAATGCGGACATGGGCGTCTTTCAGATAGGCGAAGCCGAGGCAGAACAGAAAAAGCGCGGCGTGCAGGTGCCATTCCAGTTCCTGCAGCTTGGTCGAGCTCAGATAGAACATCGAATCGATGAAATCGCTGTTCCAATCGAGGATCTTGCGCTGACTGATGTCGTAAAAGATGATCAGCATCAACGGGATGAACAGCCACGAGGCGAGCTTGCCGATAAAATTCACGACGGCATCGATGCCGTTCGACAGCGCCAGCAAAGCACGCATCGCCGTCCTCCCCCTGCCCTGAAATCGACGCGCTTTACGACCGTCAGGCCGCCGGTGTCTTTGTTTTTGTTGGACTAAGGTATCCGGCGGCGGCCGGGACGCAATCGCGTTGTGCCCCGAGCCGCCGCCGTGAAATCGTTACCGGTCAATCCAGATAGCCGACGTCCTTCCACGCCGCATAACCTTCGCGGAACTTGCTGAGCGAAGCCCAGACCTTTTTGAAGTTCGCATTGGACGCGCTTTCCTCGGCCACGACCTCGTCCCAGGCCTTGCGCAGCGTATCGAGGATTTCGTCGGGCCAGCGATGAACCGTAACGCCCTTGGACTTCAGTTCGTTCAGGGCGTCGAACTGAATCGCCTCGCCTTCGGCCAGACCATAAGTGATCGCCGCGTCGCAGGCGGCTTCGATCTGGGCGCGCTGGGTGTCGGTGAGGCCGTTCCAGACGTCGAGGTTGATCATCAGGTCGAACATGGTCGACTGCTGGTGCCAGCCGGGGAAGTAGTAGTGCTTGGCGACCTGATAGAAGCCGAGCTTCAGGTCGATCGCCGGCATGGAGAATTCGGTGGCGTCGATGGTGCCGAGCTCAAGCGCCGGGAAGATGTCGCCGCCGGCCAGCAACTGGGTCGAGACGCCGAGCTTCTCCATGACCTTGGCGCCGAGGCCGAAGAACCGCATCTTCTTGCCCTTGAGGTCGTCGACGCTCTTGATCTCTTCCTTGAACCAGCCCGAGGCTTCCGGCGCGATGACGCCGCAATGGACGCCGTGGATATTGTATTTGTGGTAAAGCTCGTCGAAGAGTTCGGTGCCGCCGCCGAATTTCAGCCAGGCAATGTATTCGCCGGCGCGCGGGCCGAACGGCACGGCGGAGAACAGCGCAAAGGCGGAGTCCTTGCCGGTCCAGTAGCCGGGGGTCGACCAGCCGGCCTGCACTGCACCCGACGAAACCGCGTCGAACACTTCAAGCGCCGGCACGATGGCGCCCGGCTCCTGGAACTTGATCTTGATCTCGCCGCCGGTCACCTTTTCGACGGTGGCGGCAACGTGCTTGCCGAGCGAGCCGAGCTGGGTCAGCGAGCCGGGATAGGTCGATTGCATATCCCAGGTTTCGGCGCCGGCCGGCAGCGCGGCCGCAATCGCCATCGCCGAGGCGACCGCGGCAGTCGCAGCGAACTTTCTCATGGAAATTCCTCCCTCATGATCCGTAGGTATAATGCCTGTCCCGGCATCTTGCCGGGCAGGTTAAGATGAACGGTCCCCATGCGACCAGCATTTTCTTGCGATATGCCGTAAACTGCGGCTGCACAGGAACACCGCAAACTGGATAACAATATTGACCACTTAATGCAACGAAGGATACCCTTTCACCGGATGCGACTTTCGGCAAAGAAACTTCCGCAGCGGAACTCAATTCACCGGCGCCAACGCCGGCGCAGGGGCGTAACTCGATGATTTTCAAGAAAATCGAGCAGAACCGAACCGCCGATGCGATCGTCCGGCAGGTCGAGGAACTTGTCCTGGCCGGGATTCTGCGCCCGGGCGACAAGCTGCCGGGGGAACGCGAACTGGCCAAGATGATTGATGTCTCGCGGCCGATCCTGCGCGATGCCATCAAGGTGCTTGAGGAGCGCGGGCTCGTCGTCACCCGCCACGGCGAAGGCAGCTTTGTCGCCGACGTGACCGGGGCCGTGTTCAGCGAGGCGATCGTGCCGCTGTTTCACAATCACAAGAAGGCGACCGCCGACTATGTCGAGTTCCGCCGCGAGGTCGAGGGAACGGCCGCGGCCTTTGCCGCGGTGCGGGCGACGGAGGCGGACCGCACGATCCTGACGCGGACCTTCGAGGCCATGCTCGCCGCACATGAAAAGGACGATTTCGACGAGGAAGCGGCGATCGACGTCGAGCTTCACAACGTCATCGGCGAATGCACCCACAACCTTGTCTTCATCCACACCCTGCGCAGTTGCTACCGGCTGCTGACCAGCGGCGTCTTCTACAACCGCTCGCTGATCTACGGCTTCCCCGGCGCCCGCGACAAGCTGCTCGACCAGCACCGGGCGATCTATGAGGCGATCATCGCGCGCGATCCGGAACGGGCCCGGCGGGCGGCGGCGGCGCACATGGAATATGTCGAGGAATGCATGCGCGAAATCGATCGATTGGGCGGCTGGGAAGCGGTCGCCGAATTGCGGCTGAAAAAGCACGACGCCGCGGCCGCCGAACGGGCGCGGCGGCGGACAAGGCGCGAGCCGAAACGCGCCGGCGCGGCCGGGGCGACCGGCGCGGCCGGGGCGACCGGCGCGGCCGGCGGGCCGGCAAACGAATGACGGGCGGCGGCCGATGAACTCGGGACCGGAAAAGACGACCGTCGGATTGTTCGTCACCTGCCTCGTCGATCTGATGCGGCCGTCGGTGGGCTTTGCCGCGGTCAAGCTGATGGAGGATGCCGGCTGCGTGGTCGAGGTCCCCGCAGCGCAGACCTGTTGCGGCCAGCCGGCCTTCAACTCCGGCGATCGAGGCAACGCCCGCGTCATCGCCATGCAGGTGATCGCCGCGTTCGAGGCCTATGACCATGTGGTGGCGCCGTCGGGCTCCTGCGCCGGCATGCTGAAGCTGCACTATCCCGAACTCCTTGCCGATGATCCGGGCTGGTCGGCGCGGGCCGAGGCGTTTGCCGCCAAGGTCCATGAGCTGACGAGCTTCCTCGTCGATGTGCTCGGCGTTCAGGCGGTCTCCGCCGACTATGGCGAGACCGTCACCTATCACGATTCCTGTTCGGGCTTGCGCGAACTCGGCGTTCGCGACCAGCCGCGTCTTCTGCTCGACAGCGTCGAGGGCCTGTCGCTCACTGAAATGGAGAATGCCGATGTGTGCTGCGGCTTCGGCGGGCTCTTCTGTGTCAAGTATTCCGACATCTCCAATGCGATCGTCGCCAAGAAGACCGATAAGATCGCCGCCACCGGCGCAACGACGCTGCTGGCCGGCGATCTCGGCTGCCTGATGAACATGGCCGGCAAGCTCTCCCGCGAGGGCCGGACGGTTGCCGTCCGCCATGTCGCCGAAGTGCTCGCCGGCATGGCCGACGAAACGCCGATCGGCGGCGAGAGGAAGGCGAAGGGCTGATGGGCGTCGAGATCACCTCGCCCAACTTTAAAGCGAACGCCCGCGAAGCGCTCGACGATAATTCGCTGCAAAAGGCGCTGGGCCTGACGGTCGAGAAGGGCTTCATCAAGAAGCGCCGACTGGCCGCCGATGCCTTGCCGGAATTCGAGGCGCTGCGCGATGCGGCGCGCGACATCAAAAACCATACGCTCGACCATCTCGACCTCTACATTGAGGCGTTCGAGAAGAAGGTGGTCGAAAACGGTGGTCACGTTCATTTCGCCGAGGATGCGGCGGCGGCCCGCCAAATCGCGCTCGACATCTGCCGCAAGGCCGGCGCCCGCACCGTCACCAAGGGCAAATCGATGATCACCGAGGAGGTCGGGCTCAACGACTTCCTTCAAGAAAACGGGATTGTGCCGATCGAGACCGATCTCGGCGAATACATCATCCAATTGCGCGGCGAGCACCCGAGCCACATCATCGCGCCGGCGATCCACGTCAACAAAGCCCAGGTCGAGGCCGAGTTCCGGCGGGTCCACACCGCGCTTCCGCCCGACCGCGATCTGCGCGAGCCGGAATCGCTGCTGGCGGAGGCGCGCGGCATATTGCGCGACCGCTTCCTCGCCGCCGATGTCGGCGTCACCGGCGCCAATTTCTGCGTCGCCGAGACGGGGACGACGATCATCGTCACCAATGAGGGCAATGGCGATCTGACCCAGACGCTGCCGCGGGTTCACGTCGTCTTCGCCTCGATCGAGAAAATCGTGCCGACACTGGAGGATGCGAGCCAGATCTTGCGGGTGCTGGCGCGCTCGGCGACCGGCCAGGACATGAGTGTCTACACGACGTTCTCGACCGGGCCGAAACGGCCCGAGGACCCGGACGGGCCGGAGGAATTCCACGTCATCCTACTTGATAACGGCCGCTCGGCGCTGCTCGGCACTCCCTTCCAGGAGATGCTGCGCTGCATCCGCTGCGGCGCCTGCATGAACCACTGCCCGGTCTATCAGGCGATCGGCGGCCACGCCTATGGCTGGGTCTATCCGGGACCGATCGGCTCGGTGCTGACGCCGGCCGTCATCGGCATCGAACAGTCCATGCATCTGCCGAGCGCCTCGACATTCTGCGGGCGTTGCGAGGGCGTCTGTCCGATGCGCATTCCGCTCCCGAAGCTCATGCGGCTGTGGCGGGACAAGGCGCATGATGAGAAAGTCGTGCCGACGGCGCAGCGCTTCGGCCTCGGCCTCTGGGTTTTGCTGGCCAGGCGGCCGAAGCTCTACCATCTGGCGATGTCGGTCGGCATGCCGCTGCTGGCGGCGTTCGCAGGCAGCCGCGGCCGCTTCCGGTCGCTGCCCTTTGCCGGCGGCTGGACCCGGCATCGCGACCTGCCCGCGCCCCAGGGCAGAACCTTCCAGCAGCAATGGCGGGCACGGAGATTCGGTCGATGAACGGACGCGACGCCGTGCTTGGAAAAATCCGGCAGGCGCTCGGCGCCGGCGCCGACAAGGCCGCCCGGCAGGCGGCTGTCGATCAGCGCCTGGCGACGGCGCCCCGTGGCGTCATCCCGGCGCGCGGTCAATTGCCGGATGCCGACCGCATCGCCTTCTTCATCGAGATGGCGGAGAAGTACAATGCCAGCGTCGCCCGCGCCGCCACCGCCGATCAAGTGCCGGCGGCGATCGCCGAATTCCTGCGCGCCCACAATCTGCCGCCCAATCTGAGGCGCGGCGACGATCCGCGCCTTGCCGCCCTGCCCTTCGACAAGACGCCGAACATCGAAATCACGACCGGCGCCTCGGATGGCAGCGATCCGGTCGGGCTTTCCCATGCGCTCGCCGGCGTCGCCGAGAGCGGCACGCTGGTGCTGACTTCGGGCGGCGACAATCCGACGACGCTCAACTTCCTGCCCGACACCCATATCGTGCTGGTGTCGGCGTCCGACATCCACGGCGACTACGAAACCGCCTGGGACCAGATCCGCGGACAATTCGGCAAGGGCGCCCTGCCCCGCTCCGTCAACTGGGTGACCGGCCCGTCGCGCTCGGCCGACATCGAGCAGACACTATTGCTCGGCGCGCACGGCCCCCGGCGGCTGCATATCATCGTGGTGGGGTAGGATTTCGCCTTTCTCCGGCGTCATCCCTCTCCCTTCAAGGGAGAGGGATACGGAGACCCGGTGAAGCGAAGCTGAGCCGTTGGTCGAAGTGGGGTGAGGGTGAACGGCATTTGTTTTCCCCCTCACCCAACCCTCTCCCCGGAGGGGAGAGGGCTTTTTTCTCAGTGCCTTGCGCTTGTCGTCCCCTCCCCCCTTGTGGGGGAGGGACAGGGAGGGGGGTGGCCTGAGTTCGCCCGCGTTTCCTGTTCCGCCGGCCCCTCACCCAACCCTCTCCCCAGAGGGGAGAGGGCTTTTTTCTCAGTGTCTTGCGCCTGTCGTCCCTTCTCCCCGCCGGGGAGAAGGACAGGATGAGGGGGATCAGCGGCGTTGGCCGGAACCGATGCAGTGTTCTCGCTTTCCACCCCCTCAAATCCCGGTGATCCCGCCGCCACCCCGCTGACAGGGCCGCGTTCCTGCGATATCCTGCCGGGCAGAATGCGCACATAAAAACAACGGAGGACGCCCCCATGACCCTCACCCGCAGAGGTGCCCTGACTGCGCTCGCGGGCGCCGGACTGGTGAGTGCCGCGCCGCGCATCGCAATTGCTTCTGGCGAAGCAACCCTGCCCGAAGCGGAGGTCAACGATGACGGGCTGCACACCCAGTCCTGGTTCCACGACTCCTTCCTCGACCTGGCCGAAGACCTCGGCGAGGCGGCGGCCGAGGGCAAGGATCTCGCCATCATGTTCGAGCAGCGCGGCTGCCCCTATTGCCGCGAGATGCACAACGTCAATCTGCGCAAGCCCGAAATCGTCGACTACATCAAGGCCAATTTCGTCGTGCTCCAGCTCAATCTGTGGGGCTCGCGCGAGGTGACCGATTTCGACGGCGAGGCGATGGAGGAGCGCGCGCTCGCCCGCAAATGGCTGGTCAACTTCACGCCGACGATCTCGTTCTTCTCACGCGACTCGGCCGGCATCGGCGACAAGAGCGGGCGCGACATCGAGGCGGCGCGGATGCCTGGCTATTTCAAGCCCTTTCACTTCGCCTCCATGTTCGAATACGTCCATGACGGCGCCTACAAGGACGAGAACTTCCAGAAATTCCTCCAGGAGAAGTTCCGCCGTCTGGAGGAAGAGGGCAAGAAGCCTTCAATCTGGTAGCCGCGACGGCGCCGGCCGGCGGCCGAAAATCCTGCGCAGGCCCGCGAGCGCGCGGCCGTCGAGCACGGTGAGCGCGACCATGATCACGGCCATGCCGGTGAAGTCGCTCGCCTGAAGGCGCTCGCCGAGCACGACCCAGCCAAGCAGCACCGCGCTCACCGGGATGAGGAAGGTCACCAGCAGCACGTTGGTGGCGCCGGCCGCGGCCAGGATGCGGAAGTAAAGGATGTAGGCGAGCGCGGTCGACACCAGCGCCAGCGCGACAAGCGCGGCGACGACCTCGGCGCTCGGCGCGGCCAACCGCCAGGGCTGGTCGACAAGAAGCACCACCGGCAGCATCATGAGCGATGACGCCGCGACCTGACCGAAGGCGGTGCGCATCGGCGGCTCGCCGGCAAACCGGCGGCCGTAGATCCCGGCGATTGCATAGGAGATTGCGGCGCCGACGATCGCCAGTTGGGCAAGCACATTGGTGCCGATGCCGGCAACCGCTTCCGGGCCGATCAGCACCACGACGCCGATAAGGCCGAGGAGGACGGCGAACAGCTTGCGCGCGCCCATGCGCTCATTGTCGGTCCAGAAATGGGCGAGGATCACGGTGAAGAGCGGTGTCGTCGCATTGAGGATGGAGGCAAGCCCGGCGCCGATCGTGACCTGACCCCAGAAGATCAGCCCGAACGGAATCGCGTTGTTGAAGAAGCCCATGACGGCATAGCGGCGCCACTCGGCGAGGCTGCGCGGCACGCCGACGGCGAGAACGCGCAGCACGAGATAAAGTGCTGCGGCCGCAAGGCCGACGCGGATGAGCACGACCGTCAGCGGCGGGACTTCGGAGACCGCGATCTTGCCAAACAGGAAGGCGCCGCCCCAGACAAGTGAAAGCGCGATCAGCAGGCCCCATTCCAGGGGGCCCATGGTCAGAGATTTGTCTCTTGCGGTCATGGCGTTCGCGCCGGCTGTTGTTGATGATGACGGCCGGTCTATGATGTTTGCGATCGTCCGCCCACCCGTTTTTTGCAGCCTGGAAAAGTCTGAGCAGGTACCCTGCGTATCAGGCGATACTTTTTCGGCATCCCGAATTTCACCCCGTCCGCACCAGCGAGTGTTTAGCGGCAGTGAACGATGTAGTTTTCTGCAAAATAGGCCGTTCGCCAGAATTACCGACGACATACCGTATTGAGCAGGGCAATGGATTCCCGCTTTCGCGGGAAAGGTGGTTTTGGTTGGTGCTAGAGCATCAATACGCACCTTCCCCGCGGAAGCGGGGAACCAATGGCGTCGCCTAGATCAGAAGTCTCTGCGATTATTTCCAGTACATTTGACGCGATCAGGCCAGCGCCGCGGATCGCTCGCGAAGCAAATCAGAAAGTGGCAGTTTCCAGTACCGGCGTACCCGGGCGCCTCTCAGTGCCTCGCAGCGAAATGGCTGGACATCGCACTCCGAAAACGCAGACAACTCATCCACCCCTATCCTTCCCGAACGAGGACCGCCATGCCGCTCCAAAACCGGGTTACGCCGGACGGCGAAATCATCATGACACCGGCCCGCGGCCTGTTCATGGGCAATCGCGGCGGCCGGCTCCATGACGACGAAAAGCGGCTCGGCCGCCGCCGCTGGGTGACGAAATCCTGGATCATCTGCCGCACGGCGTTCAAGAACCGGCACCGCACGGTCATGGGTAACAGCTACACCGAACTCTTCTTTCTCGACGAGGTGACGGCGCTCGCCGCCGGGCACCGTCCCTGCTTCGAATGCCGGCGACATGATGCAAAGGCCTTTGCCGCGGCCTGGCGCCGGGCCGTATCGGCGCCGATACCGCCGCGGGCGGCGAACATGGATGCGCGGCTTCATGCCGAGCGCCTTTCCGGGCGCGACAAGCGTTATCATGTGCTGCCGATCGACGATCTGCCCGACGGGGCGATGGTCGAGATCGACGGTACGGCCTTCGCCATCCGGGGCGATCTCCTGCTCTCCTGGTCACCCGGAGGATACACCGAAGTGCGCCCGCGGCCGCGCAACGCCGAATGCCCGGTGCTGACCCCGCCGGCGATCGTTTGCGCGCTTGCCGCCGGCTATCTTCCGGTCTGGCATGACAGCGCGATTGCCCTTGCCGGCCCGAGCCGGTAACTGTTTGCAACCAAAGCCCGAAGACACCGCCCGATGAACCTCGACCTCAGCGACGAACACCGGATGATCCGCGACACGGCGCGCCGGATCGCCGAAGACCGGCTCGGCCCGCTTGCCGAGGCGCTCGACCATGGCGACGGCCGCGCCGAATTCCTGCAGAACCTGAAACTGCTTGCCGAAAATGGCTTCATGGGCCTCAACGTCTCGGCCGATTATGGCGGCAGCGAAGCGGGCGCCGTTTCCTTCGCGCTCGCGGTCGAGGAGATCGGCCGCGCCTGCGCCTCGACCGGCGTCACGGTTTCGGTGACCAATATGGTCGGCGAGATCATCGAACTCATCGGCAATGACGAACAGAGAGAGACCCATCTGCCGCGGCTTTGCGACGGCACCTATCCCGCCGGCGCGTTCTGCCTTACGGAGGCCGGCGCCGGCTCCGACCCCTCGGCGATGAAGACCAGGGCCGAACGCGCCGGCAATGGCTGGGTGCTGAACGGCACCAAGCTCTACATCACCAGCGGCGAATATGCGGGTGCGTTCATCGTCTGGGCGGTGACCGACAAGACGGCACCGCGGGGCAAGGGCATTTCGTGCTTCCTGGTTCCGGCCGATACGCCGGGCCTCGTCATCGGCCGGCGCGAGGAAAAGCATGGCCAGCACGGCTCGGCGACCAATGAAATCCGCTTCGAGGACTGCCGGCTGCCGGCCGATGCGCTGATGGGCGAGGAAAACGACGGTTTCCGCATTGCGGTAGCCGAACTCGGCGGCGGCCGCATCGGCATTGCGGCGCTGGCGCTCGGCATCTCAAGGGCGGCGATGGACGCAGCCAAGGCCTATGTCGCCGAGCGCGAGCAGTTCGGCAAGAAGATCGCCGACATGCAGGGCGTGCAGTGGATGATCGCCGACCGGGAGACCGAGCTGGAGGCGGCGCGGCTGCTGATCCTGCAGGCGGCATTTTTGAAAGACCAGGGCCGGCCCTATGGCCGCGAGGCGTCGATGGCGAAGCTCTATGCCAGCGAGGCGGCGCAGCGCGCCACCTACACCGCGCTGCAATTGCATGGCGGCGCCGGCTATATCCGCGACTATCCGCTGGAGCGCTATGCCCGCGACGCGCGGATCACCACGATCTACGAAGGCACCAGCGAAATACAGCGCCTGATCATCGCGCGCGAAACCATGCGGGCGTTCGCCTGAGCGCCCCTGGTAATGCAACACGTTAAGAACCAGATAGGTGGGTACGGCGTATTTCGCCAGAGAGAGTGTGGGGGAGCGGTCATGGTCCGCAAAGTGGTTACGTGGGTGGTCATCGCCGATGGCGCCCGGGCTCGAATTTACCGCAATGACGGCCCCGGAAGGGGGCTCGACGCCGTGCCGGACCGGTCGATGACCGGCGACCGGCGCCGGGAGCGGGACATCATGGCCGACAAGCCCGGCCGCAGTTTCGACAGCCACGGCCAGGGGCGCCATTCGATGGAGCCGACCACCGACCCGCGCGACGTTCTTGAACGCCAGTTTCTGGGCGAACTCGCCGACATGCTGCAATCGGCGGCCAATGCGGGCGAGTATGATCGTCTCGTGCTTGCCGCTGCGCCGCGGGCGCTCGGCGAATTGCGGGACAGGATGCCACGCGCCGTCGCCGACCGGATTTCGGCGGAGATCTCAAAGGATTTGACGAAGCTGCCGAGCGGCGATTTGCCAAAGCACCTGGCCGGCGTCATGGCGGTTTAGACCCACCGCGAGATCGAACTTGGCATTGCGGGACCGGCGCAAAAAACCGCCGGCCCGTTGAGGTGCCGGCGGCAAGGGAGGGGTTGGATCAGAGGACCCGTCCATTCGTCTTGCGCTGAAGGACGGCTTCGCGCAAACGGGCCTGTTCGGCGGCGCGGTTGGCGGCGGCCCGCACCGAGAGCACGGCGCCCGGATCGTGCGAGAGCGGCGTCATCAGGGCAGCGGTGACGTCACCGCGATCGAGGCCGATATCGGAAAGTTCGCGGGAAGAGTATTCCGCAAGTGCCCGGAGTTGACGGCGCGTGCGCCAGTTGCGCCAATAGCCGGTCAGGGCGGCCGCAACCCGGCGCAGGACGCCGTGGCGCCGCGGCTCAAGCTCGATGGATCTTAGCGGAAACTGGATGGATTCGATCGGGCGTGACATGGGCTCGTTCTCCGGTTCTGTAAGGCTCTCACCTCCTTCGATGGGGAGAGAATGGTGATTTGCGATTGATCCGTCCAACGAATAGTTTTAATCTATTCCATAAGAAAAATTGATTGGTGAGCGCCATGTCCCTTCTCGATATCGATCAGCTCTACACCTTCGTCGTCATCGCCGAAACCGGCTCGTTCACGGAGGCCGCGACCGTCGTCAACCGCACCCAGTCGGCGGTCAGCATGCAGATGAAGCGGCTGGAGGAAACGGTCGGCCGGCCGATCTTCGTGCGCGACGGCCGCAAGTCGAGACTGACCGATGACGGCGCCCGGCTGCTCGTCTACGGGCGGCGCGTGCTGGCGCTCAACGCCGAGGCGATCGCCGCGTTCTCCGACGAGGCGCTGTCCGGTACGGTCCGGATCGGCCTGCCGGACGATTATGCGCCACGCTTCCTGCCGTCGCTGCTGGCGGCGTTCGAACGCTCGCATTCGCACCTGGAAATCGAAGTCGCCTGCATCCAGACCGCCTACATCATCAAGGGCATTCGCGACGGCTCGATCGATCTCGGGCTCATCACCAATGGCGATTGCGGCGGGTTCGGCGCCATCGTCCGGCGCGAGCCGCTTTACTGGGTCGGCGCCGATCCGCACACCGTCTATCTTGCCGATCCGCTGCCGCTGGCGATCGGCCCGTCGGACTGCTCGTGGCGGCACGATGCGCTGGCGGCGCTCGACCGCATCGGGCGCCGGCACCGCGTCGCCTACACAAGCCCGAGTGCGGCGGCAATCACCGGTGCGGTCGTCGCCGGGCTCGCCGTCGGCGTGCTGCCGGAAAGCGCCTTGACGACGGAAATGCGCATCCTCGGTGCGCGCGAGGGATTGCCGCCCCTGCCGCCGACCGATATCGCGCTGGTGCGCGCCGCCCACGCCCATGAGCCGCTGCACGACGCGCTCGCCGACCACATCGTCACCTCGCTCGGCAATCTGTCGGCGGTTGCCGCCGAATAGGGCCGGCGGCGACGGCTCGGCTTGACGGTGCGCCGCGGTGGTGCTCCGATCTGTTAGGACCACCGCCTGACCAGAGGATTTACGGGGGAAACATGGCGATCAAGGACCTGCTCGTGCTGCTCGACGCCGTCGACGAGACGATGCCGGCGGCCGCTTACGCGATCGGATTCGCCGGCCGTGCCGATGCGCATCTGACCGGCGTGGCGATCGCGGCGGAGCCGATCATTCCGCCGCTGCTGGTGGCGCCGGTGCCGGTCGACCTGATCAACGAGACCCGGCTCGAGGCCGAGCGCAAGGCGAAGGACGCCGTCGCCCGTTTCGAGGCGATGGCCGCGAACGCGGCGGCCGCGGTGGAAAGCCGGTTCGTCACCGCGCTGGCCGGATCGGCCGCCTCCGTCTTTGCGGCGGAGGGCTGGCTGGCCGATCTGATCATCATCGGCCAGGACAATCCGGAGGCGCCGGAAGCGGCGCGCGGCGCGCTGATCGAAGCGGCGCTGTTCGATGCCGGCACGGCGACGCTGATCGTCCCCTATAGCGGCGCCGGGCGGCCGGAAATCTCACGCGTGATCGTCGCCTGGGATGGCAGCCGCACCTCGGCGCGGGCAATCCGGGCATCGCTCCCGGTGCTGGCCGAGGCCGATCTGGTGCGCCTGGTGGTCGTCGACCGGCCGCCAGCGATCGGCGGCGGCGAACCCGGCGCAGATGTCGCCGCCTATCTGGCGCGGCACGGCATCACGGTCGAGATCGACACCGTTCCCTCGGAGGGAAATTCGGTCGCCGCGGTTCTGCTCGCCTATGCCGCCGACGAAGCCATGGATCTTCTGGTGATGGGGGCTTTCGGCCACAGCCGCATGCGCGAATTCGTGCTCGGCGGCGCGACCCGCGATATGCTGCGGGCGATGACGGTGCCGGTGCTGATGGCGCATTAGAGCCTTTCCTGGCTTGCTTGAACCATTCTGACGGAGCGATTTTGCGCCAAGATCAAGCCGCGTCGCGCACGGCCATACCGGGCGTATGGTCAAGCGGCGCGGCGCCGGGATTGGCGCAAAAGCGCCCGTCCCTTCGGGTTTCCGATTGGCGGACATTCGCCGGCAACCCGCTCTTGCCCGATGCCCCACATCGCGCGGCGAGCGGCTCACCGGCGGGCTGCCGCGCCAATCGAGAAACAGAATTGATTCAGACAAGCCATGAAAGGCTCTAAGCCCCGAATCGCACCGGCCGATGCCTGTTATCCACCGGTTATCCGCAAGCCGGCTAACACTTGGGAGTACCGTCGCGACATTCCTATGGTGCAGGGCGGAAACCGCGTCCGATCGGGGAATCAGAGGCTTGGCGAAAAGGCCGGTGCGGCGGCGGCGAAAACCGGCGCCGGTCGCGTGCGCTGCAGCAACGATCGCGATTGACGCCGGCGAATACCGGGCGCACACTCTCAACAGAAGCGCGAAAGGAGGTTTAAGAAAATGACCCCACCGACGGCGCTATGCCCGTCTTCTTGAAAATCCGCCGAGCGGACTGTCGAAGACGGGACCCCCGAATTACAATAGAATGACTTGGCAGCGACTGACTGTAGCGTGGCCGTTCCTTGATCGAGAAGTGAAAGGAGGCTGTTTCTATTCGGACAGAGGCCGCAATGCAGTTGATCGCACGAGCTGAATGCTTCGGCATCCGGGAACGTTCCCGAAAGCGCTGAGAGCGCCGGGACATCGATGCGGCAACCCGGAAAACGAAGGAGCCCCGCGCGCCGGCAACGGCCCGGGGCTCGATCTTTTATGGGCTGCTGTGGCGAGTGGGGTGATGGGTCCCTGCCCGCGCGATGGTTGGTGATTTGGCTCCAAATAGCCAATTCCCACCTTCCCCGCGAAAGCGGGGAACCATTGGCGGCAGCGCAAATTACAGTACGCCCTTGTGTTTACATCCTGGTGAGCCGCAGCCACGGAACGCTCTATGTCGGCTCGGCGCTCGATATCCGAAACAGCTTGTCCGTATTGTCGACGATCTATCGCGGCAAGCCCATTGGCGAAGTTCATTAAGGACCGACATACCGTGTTGATGGGGGCAATGGGTCCCCGTTTCCACGGGGACGGTGTATTTTGGATGCGCAGAGACAACCAAACCCACCTTCCCCGCGAAAGCGGGGAACCATTGGCGGTAGCGCAAATTACAGTAAGTCCTTGTGTTTACATCCTGGCGAGCCGCAGGCGCGGAACGCTCTATGTCGGCTCGACGCTCGATATCCGAAACAGCTTATCCGTGTTGTCGACGATCTATCGCGGCAAGCTGATGGGCGAAGTTCATTAAGGACCGACATACCGTGTTGACAGGGGCAATGGGTCCCCGTTTTCACGGGGACGGTGAAAGGGTTTTTCGCCGAGTGCCGACACGACATTCCCAGCGTAAGTTCGGGACCACGGCGAATACGACACGCATCCCCCCTCGGCAACGACAAAACTCACGCCGCTTCCGCCGCCTCGGCCATGCGGGTCAGCCGGGTCAGGATCGCGGCGGCGCCGGTCAGCCGGTCTTCAGGCTTCGGCCAGTCGCGGATCAGGACCACACGCTCGTCGGGGCGGATTTTTGCGAGCGATCCTTCGCTCTGGATATAGGCCAACAGGGCGCCCGGATCGGCGAAGCGGTTGTGGCGGAAGCTGACGACGGCGCCCTTCGGGCCGGCCTCGATCTTCTCCACCCCGGCGCGGCGGCTGAGCGCCTTGATCAGCGATATCTTCAGCAAATGCTCGACCTCGTCGGGCAACGGCCCGAAGCGGTCGATCATCTCGGCGCCGACGGCATCGATCGCCTCCGCCTCGGTCAGGTCGGCGAGCCGCTTGTAGAGCGACAGCCGCACCTCCAGGCTCGGCACATAGCCTTCCGGAATCAGCACCGGCGTGCCGACCGAAATCTGCGGCGACCACTGGTCCTCGGCAAATGCCTCGTCGCCGGCGCGCAGGCTCGCCACCGCCTCCTCCAGCATGTGCTGGTAAAGCTCGTAGCCGACCTCCTTGATGTGGCCCGACTGCTCCTCGCCCAAGAGATTGCCGGCGCCGCGGATATCGAGGTCGTGGCTCGCCAGGTGAAAGCCGGCGCCCAGCGTGTCGAGCGACTGCAGCACCTTCAGCCGCCGCTCCGCCGTCGCCGTCAGCCGCTTTGTCGGCGGCACCGTAAACAAGGCATAGGCGCGCGCCTTGGAGCGGCCGACCCGGCCGCGCAACTGGTAGAGCTGGGCCAGACCGAACATGTCGGCGCGGTGGACAACGAGCGTGTTCGCGGTCGGGATATCGAGCCCGGATTCGACGATCGAGGTCGACAGCAGCACGTCATAGGCGCCGTCGTAAAAGGCGGTCATGACGTCCTCCAGCGCGCCCGATGCCATCCGCCCATGGGCGACCGCGACCTTCACCTCCGGCACCATCTCGTCGAGAAACGCCTTCTGCTCGGCAATGTCGGCGATGCGCGGGCAGACATAGAAGGACTGGCCGCCGCGATAGCGCTCGCGCAACAGCGCCTCGCGCACCACAAGCGGATCGAACGGCGAGACGAAGGTGCGCACCGCCAGCCGGTCGATCGGCGGTGTAGCAATCAGCGACAGTTCGCGCACGCCGGTAAGCGCCAGTTGCAGCGTGCGCGGGATCGGCGTCGCAGAGAGCGTCAGCACGTGGACGTCGGCCTTCAGCGCCTTCAGCCGCTCCTTGTGGGCGACGCCGAAATGCTGCTCCTCGTCGACGACGAGCAGGCCGAGATCACGGAAAGCGATCGACTTGCCGAGCAGCGCGTGGGTGCCGATGACGATGTCGATGGTGCCGTCGGCAAGCCCCGCCTTGACGCGGGAAAGCTCGCCCGGCGCGACCATGCGCGAGGCCTGGGCGACATTGACCGGCAGGCCGCGGAAGCGGTCGGAAAAGGTCTTGTAATGCTGGCGGGCGAGCAGCGTCGTCGGCACGACGATTGCGACCTGGCGGCCGTTCATCACCGCCAGGAAGGCGGCGCGCAGGGCGACCTCGGTCTTGCCGAAGCCGACATCACCGCAGATCAGCCGGTCCATCGGCCGGCCGGTGGCGAGATCGTCGGTGACGGCGTCGATGGCGCGGAGCTGGTCGTCGGTCTCCTCGAAGGGAAAGCGCGCCGAAAACTCGTCGTAAATGCCCTCCGGCGGGGTCAGCACCGGCGCCGATCGCATGGCGCGGGCGGCCGCAACCTCAATCAGCTTTTCGGCCATGTCGCGGATGCGGTTCTTCATACGGGCTTTTCGCGCCTGCCAGGCGACGCCGCCGAGCTTGTCGAGCGCGACTTCGCTTTCCTCCGCGCCATAGCGCGACAACAGCTCGATGTTCTCGACCGGCAGATAGAGCTTGTCGCCGCCGGCATAGACCAGTTCGAGGCAGTCATGCGGGGCGCCGGCAGCCGTTACCGTCTTCAAGCCGGTGAAGCGGCCGATGCCATGATCGACGTGGACGACCAGATCGCCCTCCATCAGGCTGGTCGCCTCGGTGATGATGTCGGCGTCGGCCTTGCGGCGGCGCTGCGGCCGGATCAGCCGGTCGCCGAGCACGTCCTGTTCGGCGATGATGACGAAGTCGGCGGTCTCGATACCGGTCTCAAGGCCGAGGACGGCGAGGCCGGTGGCGCCGGTGTCGAGGCTTTCGGCGGCCGGCCAGTCGGCAACCGGCACGGCATTCTGAAGGCCGTGGTCGGCGAGCACCTGGGCGAGGCGGTCTCTTGTGCCCTCGCTCCAGGCAGCTAAGACGACCCGGCGGCCGGCCTTTCCGATCTCGGCGATGTGGGCGATTACGGCGTCGAAGACGTTGACGTCGCCGGTGGCGCGTTCGGCAGCAAAACTGCGCCCCTGGCGGGCGCCGAAATCGATCGTGCCGGTGCCGGCGGCTTCTGCAAAGGGCGACAGCCGCGCGGTGTCGCGGCCGTCAATGCAAGCGGTCCAGGCGGCGCGGTCGAGATAGAGCGTTTCCGGCGGCGCCGGCTTGTAGGGCGAGCCGACGCCGGCCTCCATCGCCTGCAGCCTTGCGCCGTAATGGTCGGCGACCTGGTCGAGACGCTCGACCATAGCCTGCTCGACCAGCGGATCGATCAGCACCGGCGCGCCGGGCAGAAAGTCGAACAGCGTTTCAAGCTTTTCGTGGAAGAATCCCAGCCAGTGCTCCATGCCGGCATGGCGGACGCCTTCGCTGATCGAACGGTAGAGCGCATCGTCGGGCGTAGCGGCGCCGAAGGCGGCGGTGTAGGCGCCGCGGAAAGTGCGCACCGCGTCGGCATCGAGGACCACCTCGCTCATCGGCACCAGATCGACGCGGGCAAGCTGGCGCGTCGTGCGCTGGGTGTCGGCATCGAAGCTGCGGATCGATTCCAGCGTGTCGCCAAAAAAATCGAACCGGCACGGCTCGGCCGCACCCGGCGCGTAGAGATCGACGATGCCGCCGCGAACGGCGTATTCGCCGGCGTCGCGCACGGTCGGGGTGCGCAGGAAGCCGTTTTCCTCCAGCCAGCCGACGAGGCTTTGCATAGGCACCGCATTGCCGGGGCTGAGCGAGCGGGTGCGGCCGGCGATGAAGTCGCGCGCCGGCAGCTTCTGCAGCGCCGCATTGACGCTCGCCAGCACAATGGTCGGACGGCCGTCCCGGTCGTTGTCGGCAAGCCGCGCGAGCGCCGCCAGCCGCCGCGACAGCACCGCCGGGGTCGGCGACACCCGGTCGAACGGCAGGCAGTCCCAGCCGGGCACGGCGATCACCTCGACGTCTGGCGCAAAGAAGGTGATCTCGCGGGCGAGCGCGGCCAACCGCTGGCCTTCGCGGGCAATGAAGAGGAGCGGCCGCTCGCGCGCCTCCGCCACCCGGCGCGAGAGCGCGGCGGCGACATAGCCCTCAAGGCCGTCCGGCACAGACGCGAGCGTCGTCGCGGAACCCGGCGCAAAAACCGTGTCGAGTGTGTTCAGCACCTGTCGCCCCGTCTCGGATTTCACGCGTGCATCACCCCGCCGATTCATCCTTCGGCGGCGTCTGCGAATACGTTTTGAGCTTTTGGAACAGCGGCGTGTCGTGTTCGGTCGAAACGGCAGCGGCCCCGGTGATCCAGGACAGCACGACTTGGTCGGGCTCCTCGAACAGCCGTTCCAGCGCGTCCATTTCGTCGTCGCTCAGGCTCTCCACATGGGCGTCGATGAAGCGGCCGTAAAGCAGGTCCATTTCCTTGATGCCGCGATGCCAGGCACGATAGAGCAGCCGCCGGCGCCGCGGCGACAATCCAGCGCTCGATCGCGTGGTTCCCGTTGTCATCGATCCTCGGTATTTGCGCAGCCGCTCGGTGCCTCTGGCCTCGGCGTTTCATATAACCCCGTGGCTCGCTTCTGTCAGCCTGTTCCGGTGTGATGCAGGGGCCGAACCCAAGTTCCGCCTTATGGCCCAGTGTCACCACCCTCTCTATCGTCACCGCCCATCCCTTTCCCACGTCACCGCCCGGTTTATCCGGGCGGTCCATTGGCCTCTCAATTTGTGCAATGCCTTTGCCCAGAAACTTAGGCGCTCCTACGCACTGAAAGGGGCATTGGATTGCCCGCATAAAGCGGGCAATGACGACGGAAAGGTCGGATGAACCGCGAAATACGATTAAACCGGCCAGCGATACCCGTCAGCGGGAACAGTGCCAATTTGGATGCTTGCGAGCATGACCGTAAAGCCCGTGCCCGCGCTTGCCATCCACACCCATTGCCGCCACGCTGAAAGCGAATCGACCATCTAGCTTCGAAACCTCTCAATGCGGCCGGAAATCCTCAATCCGCTGTTTCGCCCGGTGACGAGCCTGCCCGGTATCGGGCCGAAGCTCGCCAATGCGCTGTCGCGCCTGCTTGTCGGCGGCGACGCGGCCACATCGGCGCGGGTCATCGACCTCCTCTTCCACCTGCCGACCGGGCTGATTGATCGGCGCCGGCAGCCGGGCATCGCCGCCGCACCGGAAGGGGCGATCGTGACGCTGAAGGTGCGGATTGACCGGCACAAGCCGGTTCCCGCAAGCAATGTCCGTGCGCCCTATAAAGTGTTTGCGCATGACGAGACGGGCGAAATCGGCCTCGTCTTCTTTCACGGCAACAAAAGCTGGCTGGAACAGACGATGCCAGTCGGCGAAACACGCTACGTCTCCGGCCGCGTCGAATGGTTCAACGGCGCGCCGCAAATGGTCCATCCCGACCACATCGTCGACGAGGCGGGGTTTGCCGACCTGCCGCTGATCGAGCCGGTCTACCCGCTGACCGCCGGGCTCTCGGGCAAGGTGCTGCGGCGGGCGATCTTGAAAGCGCTCGACGATCTACCGGACCTGCCGGAATGGACCGACACTGCGCTGTTGGCGCGGGAGGGATTCCCGTCTTTTTCGGAAGCGCTGCGCCGCACCCACGAACCGCAGGCGCCTGAAGATGTCGATCCCGCCGGCCCGCATTTCGCGCGGCTGACCCATGACGAGTTCCTGGCGAGCCAGCTTGCGCTCGCCTTGATGCGCAACCGGCTGAAAAAAGCCACGGGCCGTGCGCGGGAAAGCACCGGCGCGATCAAATCGCGCATTCTCGGCGCCCTGCCCTTCAGCCTGACGGGATCGCAGGAGCACGCGATCGCCGAAATCGAGGCCGATCTGGCCAAGCCCGAACGCATGCTGCGGCTGCTCCAGGGCGATGTCGGCGCCGGCAAGACCATCGTCGCGCTTGTCGCCATGGCGCATGCGGTCGAGGCCGGTGGCCAGGCGGCGATCATGGCGCCGACCGAACTCCTGGTGCGCCAGCATCACCGGACGATTGCGCCGATTGCCGAGGCCGCGGGCTTGCGGATCGCGGCGCTGACGGGCCGCGAAAAGGGCCGCGCCCGCGACGACATCCTCGGCGCGCTCGGCGCCGGCGATATCGACGTCCTGATCGGCACCCATGCGCTTTTCCAGGCCGAGATCGCGTTCAAGGACCTGGCGCTCGCCGTCGTCGACGAGCAGCACCGCTTCGGCGTCCACCAGCGGCTGGCACTGGCGGCCAAGGGCAGCGCGGTCGACGTGCTTGTGATGACGGCGACGCCGATCCCGCGCACCCTGGTGCTTTCCCATTTCGGCGACATGGACGTGTCGCGCCTGACCGAAAAACCGGCGGGACGGCGCCCGATCGCAACCCGGGCGGTGCCGCTTGATCGCATCGGCGAAGTGATCGAGCGCATCGGCGCGCAGATCGCAGCCGCCGATACGCGCGTCTACTGGGTGTGCCCGCTGGTGGAGGAGTCCGAGGCCGTCGACCTGGCCGCGGCCGAAGAGCGTTACGCGGCGCTGCGCGAGGTCTTCGGGGACCGCGTCGGCCTCGTCCACGGGCGCATGAAGAGCACGGAGAAGGCGGCAGCCATGCAGCGCTTCCAGAGCGGCGAGACGCGCATCCTCGTCGCCACCACGGTGGTCGAGGTCGGCGTCGATGTCGCCGAGGCGACGATCATGGTGATCGAGCACGCCGAACGCTACGGGCTATCGCAACTCCACCAATTGCGCGGCCGGGTCGGCCGCGGCGACCGGCCGTCGAGCTGTCTCCTGCTCTACCGGCCGCCGCTCGGCGAGACCGCAAGGGCGCGGCTCAACATTTTGCGCGAGACCGAGGACGGCTTCCGCATTGCCGAGGAAGATCTGCGGCTGCGCGGCGAAGGCGATGTGCTCGGCACCCGCCAGAGCGGCCTGCCCGGTTTCCGGCTGGCGCGGTTTGAGCATCACGGTGCCTATCTGGAGATCGCCCGCGATGCCGCGCGGCTGACGATTGCGCGCAATCCGACGCTGACCGGCGCCGAGGGCGAGGCGCTGCGTATCCTGCTCTATCTGTTCGGCCGCGACGACGCGGTGCGGCTGATCCGGGCGGGGTGAAGATGTCTGATTGTGCCCGTGGTTGATGCCGGGTAAGGGGTTTCGGCTCCCGACCCGGCGCGATCGACCCTTCAGTTGTCACCACCCGGTTTATCCGGGTGGTCCATGGGCCCGTCGACTTGCCAACACATTGATGAAAGAATTCAGCCGCTTCTGAGCGCCGGACCGCCATTAGATTGCCCGCATGAAGCGGGCAATGACGACGGAAAGGGGTGAGATTGACCGCAGAAATCGTTCTGACCGGACAACAGGGAACGCGTCAGCATCATCGAGCAACGCGCAAAAAACCCCTCACCCGGCTGCGTTTTCGGGGTCCGGCTGGCGTTCCTTGGGTTTGTCCGCGCCCGCGGCCGCGGCGAGTTCGGCCGTCTTTTGCTGATATTCCGGCGTCACCAGCCCGGCCGAGATCACCAGCTTGGCGGCGTCCTCGACGCTCATGTCGAGGATGGTGACATCGCTTTCGGGCACGAACAGCAGGAAGCCGGAGGTCGGGTTCGGCGTCGTCGGCAGAAATACGCTCATCAGCCGTTCCTCGCGCGGGATGCGCGCATCGACCTCGCCGCGGGCCTCGGTGGCGATGAAGACGACCGCCCAGAGGCCGCGGCGCGGATATTCGATCAGCCCGACATTCTGAAAGCTCTGGCTTTTCTGCGACAGAATCGTCTCGAATATCTGCTTCAGGCCGGCATAGATATTGCGCACCAGCGGCATGCGGCCGAGCATCTGTTCGCTCAAGGCCACGAGCGTCCGGCCGATGATGTTCGCGGTCAGGAAGCCGAGCATCACCAGGCAGAAGCCGGCGAAGATGAGGCCGATGCCGGGAACCGCAAACGGCAGATAGGTGTCGGGATTGTAGGTGGCGGGGATCAGCGGCTTGACCCAGCCGTCGATCCACTCGATCAGCGTCCAGGTCAGATAGATGGTGATGCCGACCGGACCGGCGATGATGAGACCGGTCAGGAAGTAGTTGCGAAGCCGGGCCCCCATACCGAGCCGGGGGTTGGGGGCCTGACCTTCCGCCGGAGGCTTATTTTTTCTATGAATGTCCATCGCTTCTCTTCAGCGGCAGGCCGTGCCGGTGTGACCAACGTCGGCTATGATGCACCATCGCGAATTCCGGATTCACCGGGCATAGATAGTCAGCTTCGCGGCAAACCGAAAGCACGAACTTGCGGCAGTTTCGCGGCAGTAATGTGTTGCCGCCCTATTCCACGGTCACCGATTTCGCCAGATTTCGCGGCTGATCGACGTCGGTGCCCATGAAGACGGCGACGTGATAGGCGAGCAGTTGCACCGGAATGGCGTAGACCATCGGGGTCAAGGTTGCCGGCATGTCCGGCAGGATCAGCGTTGTCACCGTGTCGATGGCGACCTCGGCGGCGCCCTTCGGATCGGTCATGAGGATGATGCGGCCGCCGCGCGCGGCGACCTCCTGCATGTTGGAGACGGTCTTGTCGAAAACCCGGTCATAGGGCGCGATGATGACGACCGGCATGGTTTCGTCGATCAGCGCAATCGGCCCGTGCTTCAATTCGCCTGCGGCATAGCCCTCGGCGTGGATATAGGAGATTTCCTTCAGCTTCAGCGCCCCTTCGAGCGCCAGCGGGAAATTCGTGCCGCGACCGAGATAGAGCACGTCGCGGGCGCGGGCGAGATCGCGGGCGAGCCGTTCGATCTGCGGCTCGAGCGCCAGCGCCTCGGCCATGAAGCGCGGCGTCTCGACGAGGGCCTGGACCAGGCGCTGCTCGTCCTCGCGCGAGAGCGTCTCGCGGCGGCGGCCGGCGGCGATCGCCAGGCAGGCGAGCGTCGACAATTGACAGGTGAACGCCTTGGTCGAGGCAACGCCGATCTCCGGGCCGGCGACGGTCGGGAACACGACCTCCGATTCCCGCGCGATCGTCGAATCGGGAACGTTGATGACGGCGGCGATATGCTGGTTCTCGGCGGCGCAATAGCGCAGCGAGGCAAGCGTGTCGGCGGTCTCTCCGGACTGCGACACGAACAGCGCCAGCCCGCCCTTTTCCATCGGCGCCTCGCGATAGCGGAACTCGGAGGCGATGTCGATGTCGACCGGCAGCCGGGCGAAGCGCTCGAACCAGTATTTCGCCACCAGACCGGCATAAAAGGCCGTGCCGCAGGCCGAGATCGTCAGCCGCGAAAGGTCCTTGAAATCAAACGGCAGGTCGCCGCCCAAGTCGACCGCCTCGCCGGCCATGTCGATATAGCGGCCGAGCGTGTGGGCAATGACCTCCGGCTGCTCGTGGATCTCCTTGGCCATGAAATGGCGGTAATTGCCGCGATCGACCAGGGTGACGGCGGCCGCGCTCTGGCGCGTCCGGCGCTCGACCGGCCGGTTTTCGGTGTCGTAGATGGTGAAGCCGGTGTCCGTGATCATCGCCCAGTCGCCGTCTTCCAGATAGGTCACAAGGTCGGTGAACGGGGCCAGCGCGATCGCGTCGGAACCGATGAACATCTCGCCCTCGCCGCTGCCGATCGCAAGCGGGCTGCCGCGGCGGGCTGCGGCGAGCAGATCGTTGCGGCCGGCAAACAGGATGGCGAGCGCGAACGCGCCCTGCAGGCGGTCGAGCGTGTCGCGCACGGCCTGAAGCGGCGTCTTGCCGGCCCTCAGCCCGGCGCTGACCAGATGGGCGACGACCTCGGTGTCGGTTTCGGACGAAAACACCGCGCCGGACGCGGAAAGCTCGTTCCGCAGTTCGAGGAAGTTCTCGATGATGCCGTTGTGGACGACGGCGACATCGTCGGTCGCGTGCGGGTGGGCGTTGCCCTCGGTCGGCGCGCCGTGGGTGGCCCAGCGGGTGTGGCCGATGCCGGTGGTGCCGGAAAGCGGCGCCTTATCGAGCCGCTGTTCCAGATTGCGCAGCTTGCCGGCGGCGCGGCGGCGTTCGATATGGTCGCCTTCAAGCGTCGCCACCCCGGCCGAATCGTAACCGCGATATTCCAGCCGCTTGAGCGCGTCGACCAGCAAGGGCGCGACCGGCCGGCGGCCGATGATTCCGACAATACCGCACATGGTTCGAACGATCTCCGTATTGGCCCGCAGTTGCTTGAAAACGGATTAGCCGATCGGCGGACCGATCCGAAATCAAATACTCTGACGCTTCGTGACAGGGCCCAGGCAGCGGGAAATGCCGCGATACTATCGGACGCGCTATTTCTTTTCCGTTGACGCCCGCGCCGTTTTCTCGGCCTGCTTGAGCCGGCGGATATCGTCGGCACGACCGTCGATGGTGTTCTGCCGGCAGCGGGCAACGGCCAGCGCCTCGCCGGGCACGTCGGTGACAATGACACTGCCGGCGGCAACGATCGCGTTGTCACCGATGCGCACCGGCGCCACCAGCGCGCTGTTGGAGCCGATGAAGGCGCCGGCGCCGATATCGGTGTGGTGCTTCAGGAAGCCGTCATAGTTGCAGGTGATGGTGCCGGCGCCGACATTGGCGTTCGCGCCGACCCGGGCGTCGCCGACATAAGCGAGATGGTTGACCTTGGCGCCGGTCTCGACGCTGGCATTCTTGAGCTCGACGAAATTGCCGATGCGGGCGCCGTCGCCGATATCGGCGCCGGTGCGCAGGCGCGCATAGGGCCCGATGGCGGCGCGGGCGCGCACCCGGCAGCCTTCAAGGTGGGAAAACGGCTTGATCACGGCGCCGTCGTCAACGGTCACGCCGGGGCCGAAGACCACGTTCTGGCCGATGACGACGTCGCGGCCGAGCACGGTGTCGTGGGAGAAGAACACCGTATCCGGGGCGGCCAGCGTCGCGCCGCCGGCCATCGCCGCCGCCCGCCGCCGGGCCTGGAACACCGCCTCGGCGCGGGCGAGATCGGCGCGCGTGTTGACGCCCAGAAACTCTTCCTCGTCGCCGGCGATCGCAACGACGCGGCCGCCCTCGCCGGCGACAAGCGCGACGGCGTCGGTCAGATAGTATTCGTTTTTGGCGTTGTCATTGCCGATCCGGTCGAGGAGATCGGGCAGCAGCGTGCCGCGAAAGCCGAGCACACCGGAATTGCAGAACTTAATCGCCCGCTCCGCGTCGCTCGCATCCTTGTGCTCGCGAATGGCCAGCAGCCGCTCGCCGTCGACGATCAGCCGGCCGTAGCCGGTTGGATCTTCGGCCTCAAAGCCGAGCACCGCGATGTCGGCGCCGTCATCGAGGGCGGCGCGCAGCCGGGTCAGCGTCGCCGCGGTCATCAGCGGCGTGTCGCCATAGAGGACGAGCACGTGACCGGCCGGCGCCGACAGCGCCTCGCGCGCCGCCAGCACGGCATGCGCGGTGCCGAGGCGGTCGTTCTGGAGGTAGACGGTGACCTCGGGATCGGCGGCGCCGATGGCCGCGCCGAGCGCGGTCGCGTCGGGGCCGATCACGGCGGCGCGGCGGTCGCCGCCGATCTCCCGGGCAAGCTCGAGAACGTGGGCGACCATCGGCCGGTTGCCGACTTCATGCAGAACCTTCGGGACCGCGGATTTCATGCGCGTTCCCTCACCGGCCGCCAGAACAATGACCAGGCAGCTCTGCGTTGTCATGTCGTCTCCTCGTGCGGCGTTTGCCAATCGATCAGCCTTCCCATAGCCGATTGCCCGCATCGGCGTCGAGATGAATGCTATTGCGGCGGCCAATTTCGAGGATTTCTAGGCCCTTTTACCTCGAAACCCTTGCCCGGCGCGGCGTTTCCGCGTTTCCTTGTCTATCGGCGAAAGAGATTCGCACCGATCTACCCGCGGGACAGCGATGCGAACACACGCCCACGAGCGCGTAAATCCGCCCAAGGCGAAACGGCGAACCGGAAACCGGAAACCGATTTCCGACAACGTCTTCGGCTGGGCCAGCGCCGCCACGCTGTCGGTGTTTGCCGCCGCCTTCCTGCTCGTGATCTCCGGCCCGGTGCGGCAACTGGTCGACCCGGAACCCGAATTGATCACGGGAACCGTCGATCGGCCGGACACGCGCCCCGGCGAATGGGACCGGGTGACGACGACGACGCAGCCGAAGAGCGATATCGGGCTCGTGCCGGTGCTCGTGACGCAGACACAGATCAACAAGCTCGGCAAGCAGATCGAGGCGCTGGAGGAGCGGGAAGCGACGCTGACGGCGGCGAATTCCAGCCTCGCCCGCCGCGTCTCGGCGCTCGAAAGCCTCATCGACGACATGATCACCGGCAGCGTTTCGGCTGAGAGCCGCACGGCGCCGTCCGACAACGCCGCCGACGACATCGTCGCCAGCCGGCCGGTCCCGGTTCCGGGCGGCAGCGTCGCCGTCAGGCTGGTGCCGCTCGATCCGCAGGAGATCGATGCCGCCAACACCGGCGACGGCGATGCGCTTCCCGCAGACCTGCCGGCGGCGGCCGTTGCCGAGCGGGCGGCCGAGGAGGCCAAGACCATTCCCTCGACGACCACCCGCACCGATTTCGGCGTCGATCTCGGCGGCGCGGCGAATTTCGACGCGCTTGCCGAGCGCTGGAAGAGCTTCAAATCCAAGCATCCGGATCTGCTCGGCGACCTCGTTCCCATGGTCGCGGCGCGCGAGGATGTCGATCGGGAAATCGAACTCCGGCTTGTCGCCGGGCCGTTCAGCAATGCCGCGGACGCGGCGGTGTTCTGCGCCCGCTTCCACGACGAGGGCGTCCGCTGCCGGCCGGCGGTTTTCGAGGGGCAGCGACTCATCGTGCAAAACACGAACTGACGCTGCGCTGTTACGCCCTTTACGCCGTTCTTCGAGGTCGCGGGGCGAATTGTCGCGCCTCTAACATTTATTATGGAATCGGAATATAGTAATTTACTGAAAGGCTATCGGTGTCCGGAACGATCGCGCGTTTTTGCGAGGAAGCCGAAAGGTTACCGTATACCTGATCGATTGGGGGGCGACGGGTTGAATATGATACGGGAAAATGATGTGACGGTTCTTGCTGACGATAAACTGCCGGGCGCTTCCGAATTCGAAACGATTATCGACAACGCCAAGGAAGCGAGCCGTTTTCTCAAAGCATTGGCACATGAAAGCCGGCTAGTTATTCTGTGCGTACTGGCCGAAGGCGAAAAATCGGTCACCGAGCTCGAGGAACTGCTCGATCTGCGTCAGCCGACCGTTTCGCAGCAGCTCGCGCGCTTGCGCATGGACGACCTGGTCAAGACACGGCGCGACGGCAAGACCGTCTTCTACCGGCTTGCCTCGGAAGAGGTGCAGACCGTGGTCCACGCCGTCTATGACGCGTTCTGCGGCAAGCCCTGAGCGTCCTTTTTTCTCCCTGATAGCGGTTTCGCCGACACCACACTACACGACACAACAGAGTATTTCCGTCCTGCCGGGCTTGTTCCATTGCTGTCCGGGTTAGGTGTTTTGGGATGGTTTCGACACCCCCTCCGTCGTCATTGCCCGCTTTATGCGGGCAATCCAATGGCGGTCCGGCACCCAGAAGCGCATGAATTCCATAACTAATGCGTTAGCAAGTCGACGGGCCAATGGACCACCCGGATAAACCGGGTGGTGACAAGGGAGGGGTGGTGGTGATGACGCTTGCGTCGTGGTGTGCGCCGGCACATCCCGTTGTCCGGCCGCAATGACGGCCGGTTCGGTTCGCCGCCAAAGCCCGGCGGCCCGAGAAAACTGATTGACGCAATCAGACACTTCGACCATCGCTGATTTCCGTATTGTGCCGCGACGCGAATTTCGTGTCCGCGATGATGCAGACCGCCGCTGGAGGAACGCCGATGGTCGCCGCAGTGAAATTTTCGTCGGGTGCCAATCTCGAACACTGGCCGGAACGGATCGATCTCGCCGCCGCCTTCCGCTGGGCGGCGCGGCTCAATCTGCACGAGGCCGTGGCCAACCATTTCAGCCTCGCGGTCAACGCCGACGGCACGCAATTCCTGATGAATCCCAACCAGGTGCATTTCGACCGCATCCGCGCCTCGAACCTCATCCTGCTCGACGCCAATGACCGGGAAACGCTCAATGCCCCGAACGCGCCCGATCCGACCGCCTGGGGCCTGCACGGGTCGATCCACCGGCGCTGTCCGCATGCGCGCTGCCTGATGCACGTGCATTCGATCTTCGCCACCGTGCTGGCGAGCCTCGCCGACTCAAATCTGCCGCCGATCGACCAGAACACGGCGACCTTCTTCAACCGCTACGTGATCGACGACGGTTTCGGCGGGCTCGCCTTCGAGGACGAGGGGGAACGCTGCGCGGAACTGATGCGCGATCCCAAGAAGAAGGTCGTGATCCTCGGCAATCACGGGGTTCTGGTCACCGGCGACAGCGTCGCCGACACCTTCAACCGGCTCTTTTATTTCGAACGCGCCGCGGAGACCTACATAAGGGCGCTGCAGACCGGTCGCGAACTGCGGGTATTGTCCGACGAGATCGCGGAGAAGACGGCGCGCGAGATCGAGACCTATCCCGAACAGGCCGACCGGCATTTTGCCGAACTGAAGGCCATCCTCGACGAGGACGGCGCCGACTACGCAAGCTGAGCCTGTCGACGCCCGGCACGCAAGGAAACCGGCCGATGTTCCAGATCACGCCGACCAGCCGCCTTCGCCCCTCGCCCTATTACGCGGCAACCGTCGCGGCGGGCGCCAAGAGCTTCATCACCTACAATCACATGCTGATGCCGACCGGCTATGGCGATCCCGAGGGCGAATACTGGCGGATCATCAACGGCGTGTCGCAGTGGGACGTGGCGGTCGAGCGGCAGGTGCAGTTGAAGGGGCCCGATGCCGGCCGGCTGGCGCAGATGCTGTCGCCGCGCGACCTCTCCAAGCAGAAGACCGGCCAGGGCAAATATGTGGCGCTCTGCAACCATGCGGGCACGCTGATCAACGACCCGGTCCTGCTCAAGCTCGACGACGACCTCTACTGGTTGTCGATCGCCGATTCCAACATCCTGTTCTGGTCGCGGGCGATCGCCGCCGAGCGCGGGCTCGACGTGGAGGTTTCCGAGCCGGATGTCTCGCCGATGGCGATCCAGGGGCCGAAGGCCGAGGACGTGGTTGCCTCGATCTGCGGCGACTGGGTGCGGGAATTGCGCCTGTTCTGGTTCCGCCGAACCGAGATCGAGGGGATTCCGGTCGTCGTCGCCCGTTCCGGATGGTCGAAACAGGGCGGCTTCGAGCTCTATCTGATGGACGGCCGCAAGGGGACGACGCTGTGGCATCTCGTCCGCGAGGCCGGCCGGCCCTATGACATCGGCCCGGGCAACCCGAACGCTTGTGAACGGATCGAGAGCGGGCTTCTGTCCTGGGGCGGCGACACCGACGATGCGACCAATCCGTTCGAGGTGCGCATGGGCCGCTTCGTCAATCTGGACGTCCCCGACGACGTGATCGGCATCGATGCGCTGAGGCGGATCAGCGCCGAAGGATCACGGCGCCATCAACTCGGTGCGGTGATGGCGGGCGACACGCCGATCGAGGCGCCGTTCTGGTGGCTGCCGATCCTCCGGGACGGCCGCCGGGTCGGCGACCTCACCAATTTCGTCTGGTCCTACCGGCTGAAACGCAATATCGGCTTTGCGCTGGTCAGCCGCGACTGCGCGGTCGGCGACGGCGTCGACATCGCCCATGGCGATCTGACGATTTCGGCGGAGCTGACCGAATTGCCGTTTATTTGATCGGGTCGCGGCGCGAAGCGCCTGCTCTCCTTTCCATTGCGGGGAGGGGTCGGGGGTGGGGGTTCGATAAAACAGCGGAACATCCGGATGGGGACCAGTATGTGGCCTACCCCCACCCGGCCGGCGCTTACGCGCCTTCCACCCTCCCCACAAGGGGGAGGGTTGGTGCGGCCATGTCCCTCACCCGCCATTCTTCCTCGGCCAGGGCGCCCTACCAGTCATTCCTTCGGTTTTGCTTTGCCTTTGATTTGACGGTCCTAAAGCGACACCCACCACAGCGCGCCGGAACCGATGAAAAAGACGCCCAAGCCGAGGAAAAACAGGCCGAGATCGGCCAGCATCGCCACTGACGGATTCATGTCGTCCCTCCGTTTCGAGATCATCGAATACTGATATGGCGATCGGAGGTCCGCTGAAGGACGCGCTATTGTGATGCACATTGAGCCGGGCGTGTCTGGAGCCTCAAACAGACTCGTATCTTTCCAGGATACGGAACCTTTACATCTGTATCTTTCTTAGATACATTGGCGCGTGATCAGGTCCATCAAAGACAAGCGCATTGCCGCCATTCGGGCGGACCGGGCTGTTAGGCGATTTCCCAACGAGCTTTTGGCTCGCGCCCAGAGAAAACTTGCCCAGCTCGATGCGGCAGCCACGCTGGAGGATTTACGGGTTCCGCCATCCAATCGTCTTGAAGCCTTGAAAGGCAATCGTACAGGCCAGCATTCGATCCGTATCAATCAGCAATGGCGCATCTGCTTTGTGTGGAAGAACGGCGATGCATATGATGTCGAAATCGTCGATTATCACTAGGTAAAAACCATGACTGAATTCTCCCCCCGTCCCGTGCATCCAGGCGAAATTCTCCGCGAAGAGTTTCTGCCCGAATACGGACTGACGGCCGGTGCCCTCGCCAAGGCCCTGCATGTTCCGCGCGACCGGATGGAGAAAATCGTGCGCGAGCAACGCGCGGTCACCGCCGAAACGGCGGCACGGCTTGGCCGCTATTTCGGCACAACGGCACAATTCTGGCTGAACCTGCAGGCCAATTTCGACCTTGCCAGCCTCGACAGGCAAGCGATCGAGGCCGTCGAGCCGCTGCAGTCCTGAAACCCCGGCCGAACGAAACAGCCCCCTCGCCTCACGCATCCGCCGATTTGACGCCGGCGCCGGCGCGGCCGGCGGCGCGCTCGGCGAGCAGATGGTCGAGCCAGTCCGGATCCATCTCCGGCACCGAGGACAGAAGCAGTTCGGTATAGGGATCGTGCGGCGGCGTGAACATCTCGGTCTTGCCGCCCTTTTCAATGATCCGCCCCTCCTTCATCACCACGACTTCGTCGGCAATCGCCCGCACCGTCGCCAGATCGTGGGTGATGAACATATAGGCGAGCTTGAACTCCGACTGCAGCCGGTCGAGCAGCCGCAGAATGCCTTCGGCGACGAGCTGGTCGAGCGCCGAGGTGACCTCGTCGCAGATGATGAATTGCGGCTCGGCGGCGAGCGCCCTGGCAATGCCGATGCGCTGCTTCTGGCCGCCCGACAATTCCGAGGGCAGCCGGTCGATGAAATCGTCCGGCTCAAGCTCGATCAGGTGCAGCAATTCGCGGATCCGCGCTTCGAGCGCCTTGCCGCGCAGGCCGAGATAGAACTCCACCGGCCGGCCGACGATTTCGCGGATCCGCTGCTTCGGATTGAGCGCCGTGTCGGCCATCTGATAGATCATCTGCGCCTGGCGCAACTGGTCCTTGGAGCGGCGACGATAGTCGGCCGGCAGCGTTTCGCCGTTGAACTGAACTTCGCCCGACAGCGGCGGCAGCAGACCGGTGATGACGCGCGCCGCCGTCGATTTGCCGGAGCCGGATTCGCCGACGACGGCAACGGTGCGGCGGGCATGGATGTCGAAGCTGACCTCGTAGAGCACGGGCACGTCGCCATAGGCGGCGGTGACGTCGCGCACCGAGACGACCGGCGTCTCGCCGGCGCCGGCCGGCGGCTGTTCGTCGCGCTGCAGGCTGCGCACCGCCCATAGCGTCTTGGTGTAGTCCTGCTTCGGATCGGCCAGCATCGTCCTTGTGTCGGCCTCCTCGACCTCCTCGCCGCGCAGCAGCACCTTGATCTTGTCGGCCATCTGCGCAACGACCGCGAGGTCGTGGGTGATGTAGATGGCGGCGGTATCAAACTGCTCGACAATGTCGCGGATCGCCGCCAGCACCTCGATCTGGGTGGTCACGTCGAGCGCCGTCGTCGGCTCGTCGAAGATGATGAGGTCGGGGCGGCAGGCCATCGCCATCGCCGTCATCGCCCGCTGAAGCTGGCCGCCGGAGACCTGATGCGGGTAGCGGAAGCCGATCTCCTCCGGGTTGGGCAGGCGCATGCGCCGATAGAGCTCGACGGCGTCGTTCTCGGCCTCCTTGCGGCCCATGACGTGGTGGATCAGCGGCCCCTCGCTATACTGGTCGATCAGCTTGTGGGCCGGATTGAAGCTGGCCGCGGCCGACTGCGCCACATAGGCAATGCGCTTGCCGCGCAGCGCCCGGCGCTCGGTGACCGGCGCCGCGCGCAGATCGATGCCGTCGAAGGTGATGGTGCCGCCGGAGATGCGGCAGCCGTCGCGGGTGAATCCCATGGCCGCAAGTCCGATGGTCGACTTGCCGGCACCGGATTCGCCGATCAGGCCAAGCACCTCGCCGCGCCTGAGATCGAGGCTCACGTCCTTGACGATCTCCAGCCAGGTCTCGTCGGCGTAGCCCTCGATGCACAAATCGCGGATCGTCAGCAGAACCGGTTTTTCGTCATCGGACATTGTCTATTCCTTCAATCCGCTGGCGCGATGCAGCATCCAGTCGACGACGAAATTGACCGCCACGGTGAGAAGCGCGATGGCGCCGGCCGGCAGCAGCGGCGTGATGTCGCCGAAGGTAATCAGCGTGGCGTTGTCGCGCACCATGGAGCCCCAGTCCGCCGTCGGCGGCTGAATGCCGAGACCGAGGAAGCTGAGCGCCGAAATGGCGAGAAACACGAAACAGAAGCGAAGCCCGAACTCGGCCACCAGCGGCGCCATGGCGTTGGGCAGGATTTCGCGGGTGATCAGCCGCCACAGGCCCTCGCCGCGCAATTGCGCCGCCTCGATATAGTCCATCACCACGATGTTCATGGCGACCGCGCGGGCGAGCCGAAAGACGCGGGTGGAGTCGATCAGCGCAATCACCAGGATCATGTTGATGATCGAGGTGCCGACAATGGTGAGCAAGAGCAGCGCGAAGATCAGCGCCGGGATCGCCATCAGCACGTCGACGATGCGGCTCAGGATCTGGTCGAGCCAGCCGCCGACGGTGGCGGCGAGCAGGCCGAAAATGGCGCCGGCGATGAAGGCGAGCGCGGTGGTGACGAAGGCGATGCCGACCGTGTTCCGCGCGCCGTAAATGATGCGCGTGAACATGTCGCGGCCGAGATTGTCGGTGCCGAGAATGTAGGTGGAATCCCAGGGCAGATATTCGCCGCCGACGACCTCACGCTCGCCGAACGGCGCAATAGCCGGTGCCAGCACCGAAACGACGACGTAGATCAGGATGATGAGCATGCCGAAGCTTGCCGTCAGCGGCGCCGTGCGCAGCACCTTGGCCAGGTTCTTCGGCGAAACCGCGATGATCACGGCGCGGAACAGCCAGGCGGCGAGCGCCGCCACGGCGATGACCAGCGCCGCCCAGAACAGGAAGAAGAGGATGGAGATCAGCGTTTCCATGATCCCGCCCCTCAGCGCCTGTGGATGAGCCGCGGGTTCGACATGGTCGAGAGCACGTCCGCAGTCAGATTGAGGAGCACATAGGCGCAGGCGAAGATCAGCGCCGCCGCCTGGACGACGGTGATGTCGCGCTTGGCGACCGAGTCGACCATCAACTGGCCGAGGCCCGGATAGACGAACACCACTTCGACGACGACGACGCCGGTGATCAGATAGGCCAGGTTGAGCGCGATCACGTTGATGATCGGGGCGAGCGCGTTGGGCAGCGCATGGCGGACGATCAGCCGGCCGGGCTGAACCCCCTTCAGCCGCGCCATCTCTATATAGGGCGAGGCGAGCAGATTGATGATCGCCGCCCGCGTCATCCGCATCATATGGGCGGTGACGACTAGCGTCAGGGTCAGCGCCGGCAGGAAGGTGCGGTAGAGCTTTTCGGCAAGGCTCGCCTCCGGCGTGATCTTGGCGATCGAGGGGAAGAAGCCGGACTGGGCCAGATAGAAGATCAGGATGTAGGCAACGAAGAATTCGGGAAATGAGATCGAACTCAAGGTGAAGACATTGACCGCGCGGTCATAGAGCGAGTTGCGGTAGAGCGCGGCGAGAATGCCGAGCGCGAGCGAAAGCGGCACAGCGATCGCCGCGGCATAGAGCGCCAGAAACAGCGTGTTGCCGAGGCGCCCGGCGATCAGATCGGCAATCGGCCGCCCATTGGCCAGCGAATTGCCGAAATCGCCCTGGAGGACGCCGCCGAGCCAGCCCAGATAGCGCTCATACGCGGGCAGATCGAGGCCGAGTTCGCGGCGGAAGGCGGCGACCGTCTCAGGCGTTGCCGACTGGCCCAGTATCTCCTGGGCAAGGTCGCCCGGCAAGAGTTCGATCGCACCGAAGATCAACAGCGAGATCACGAACAGCGTCAACAGGCCGAGCCCGATACGCTGCGCTATCATTGTCAGAATATTCGCCACAACGTCCCCCCGTCGCCGCCGCTGCCGCGATTGTTCTTAATTCGGGAGCTGCGGCCGGCTTGCGCGTTCGGCTTACTAATTTGCATTGCGCTTGAAGGGCGCTCCGGCGCCGAAGCGCCGGAGCATTCACCTTCAATCAGGCAAACCACCACCGCTCGACGCAGCGGAAGCCGTCGAGCGACCAGTTGGCACCGACCTTCTCGGGATGGGCGACCTTGGTGGAATGGGCCATCACGTAGGAGGCGAACATCGGGATGACGACGCCGCCTTCGCTTGAGACGATCGCCTGCATTTCCTCGTACATGACCCGGCGTTTCGCGTCGTCGAGTTCGGAGCGGGCTTCAAGCAGCAGCTTGTTGAACTTCTCATGCTCCCAGAAGCTGTCATTCCACGGCGCGCCGGAGGCGTAGGCGGTCGTGAACATCCAGTCTTCGGTCGGGCGGCCGCCCCAATAGACCGCGCAGAACGGCTTCTTCATCCAGATATTGGACCAATAGCCGTCATTGGGTTCGCGCACCACCTTGATGTTGATGCCGGCGGCCGCGGCTTTTTCCGAATAGAGCACGGCGGCGTCGACGGCGCCCGCAAACGCGGCATCGGCTGCCGAAAGCGAGACGTCGAGGCTGTCCAGCCCGGCCTGTTTCAGATAGTACTTCGCCTTGTCGGCGTCATAGGCGTGCTGCTCAAGCCCGCTCGCGTGGTAGCGGTTCGACGTGCCGATCGGATGATCGTTGCCGACCTCGCCATAGCCGCTCAGGATCTTTTCAACCAATTCCTCGCGGTCAACCGCATATTTCAGCGCCAGGCGAACGTTGTTGTCATCGTAGGGCGCGGCGCGGGTATCCATGGCGAAGGTGAAGTGCTGCGTGCCCGTCGTCGCCAGAATCTTGATGTCCTTCGACCGCTTGAGCAGGTGGACGGTGTTCAATTCCACCCGGTCAATGACATCGACCTCGCCGGTCACCAGCGCGTTCTGGCGCGCCGCGGAATCGGCGATGGTCAGGAGTTCGGCGCCATCGAAATGGGCACGATCCTCCTTCCAGAAATTCGGATTGCGCTTCATTGTGGCGCGCACGCCCGGCTCATAGGAATCGACGACATAACCGCCGCAGCCATCGCTGGTGTTCGCATCGATCTTGCCGTCCGCGGAAGGCAGGATCGCCAGATGGTAGTCGGACAGAACGAAGGGGAAGTCGGCATTGCCGGCCTCCAGCGTCACGACGACGTTCGAGCCGTCGATCTTCATATCCTTGATCGCTTCGACGATCGGCTTGGCGGCCGATTTGCTGTCTTCGCCGCGATGGTGGTTGAGCGAAGCCACGACATCGTCCGGCGTTACCGTCTTGCCGCTGTGGAATTCGAGGCCACTGCGGATTTTCAGCGTCCAGACCTTGGCATCGTCGGAAGCTTCCCAGCTCTCGGCCACTTCGCCGGCCAGCGAGCCGTCGGCGGTGATTTCGGTCAGGTAACCGCAACGCGCCGCCGAAAAGGTCTGCGCGAACAGATCGGTCCAGGTCGCCGGATCATAGCTGTCCGACGTGTTGCCGTGGCCGATGCCGACGCGCAACGTGCCGCCCTTTTTCGGCGCGGCGGACGCATAGCTTGTGCCGAGCGGGCCGACGAGCGCCGCGGCACCGAGCGCCGAGGCGCCCTGCAGCAGCCCTCGCCGTGAAATGTCCAGCACATGCCGGCCATTTTTGGTGTTTCTCATGGTTCATTCTCCCTGCTGGTTTATATTTTCCGGAGACCGTCGCAAATACTGCGCCGTGCACCGTCCAGATTTCTTGAACCGGAGCATCGCAACATTCGGTTGGATTGGCAACGCGGTTTGACGCCGTCGCGGCGGCCTGCCGGGGTCGAATGACAAGAAATGCGAGTCCGAGTTCTCCCCTGATGCAAGGCCGATCGATAGCGCAAGCGCGATAACGCCTTAATGACAACGGACTAGAAACCGCCTCGCCGGCGCGGTTCGCGTCCGGTTCTGGGATTTCGATTTGCTTCAGGCCTTATTCAGCTTCGCTAAAGCTGCGGATCGTCGCAATAACACCGTCGAGTGCTGCGCCCTTTTCGTCGGCGAGCGCCGCGGTGCGCAGCCGCCGCGCCCAGTCGGCCGCATCGGCGCGATCCTCGATGAGCGCGATACCGCGACGGACCCGCTCGAACTTGCCAAGCCCGCGCGCATGGGTGTCGGAATAACCCTTGATCAGCCGTCGGTTGCGGATGAGTTCGACGGCAAGGTCGTAGTTCTTCGCGGCCTGGCCGAACGCATCGTCGAGCCAGGCCTCCAGATGCGCCTGTTCGACCGCATGGCGCAGATTGCCGCGGCGCCAGCGCCTGAGGCCCGCGACCGCATAAAGCTGCAGGAACGGCAAAAACCGGTCGCTGCGCAGGCGGCGGCCGCGATTGACCAGCCTGTCGACGAAGCGCATGCGGGCCGGCCGCGCCTCGACCCAGCGGCCGAGCCGGGCCGGCAGAAGCCCGACGATTTCTTCCGCGCGCGGATGCAGGAACTCCGTCACCATCAGCCGCGTGCCGGCCGGCGGCTTCATTTCGCGCCGCACCCGTGCCAGCCGACTTTCCCGCGTCTTCAGATCGGCAACCCGGATGACATCGTCGTAAGCCATGGCGTTGGCGATATATTTCGCCGCCTCGCAAGAGAGCAGATAGCCGCGGTCCGGGTCATCGGCGCTCAAGACTTCGCCGAGCCGGTCGAGATATTCGCGGCCATAATCGATGTCTTGGAAATCGACGACGGCGCGCAGGCCCTGCCGGGCCATGTCGCGAACTTCTCCCGGTAAGCCGTTGATTTCGGCCATGAGCCGGGTCCAGCCTTGAAGCGCCTTTTCGGGCCCGCGCGGGGGTGCTGCGACTGGTGATGCTGCGGGCTCCACATCGCCGTCCTCGGCGGGCGGCGTCTCGACGGCGGCGCGGGCGCGCGTGAACGCCGCAAGGCTCGCCTCGACGCCGCGGCCCGACGCCCTGATCGCCGCCTCGAAATCCTCCTGGCGGAACGGCAGCGTCTTCGAGCCCGCAAGCGCCCCGAACAGGCTGGCGGAGATCACCGTGCCGCACTCGACCGCAATCTTCTCCATGTCGAAGGCGATGAAGCGCTGCGCGGCGATTTCGGCGGCGGCGACCACTTCGTCCGAACTGGCGATGCCGTCGCCGGGCACGGTCTTTTCCGAGACCGCAAGCGCCCGGTGCGAGGAGGCGATCAGCGTGGTGCGGTCGGGCGTGACGAAGCCGCGCATGATCGCCCTGCCCGCCTCCATCATCTCCGCGGCGATCAGCACGTCGACATCGCCGGCCGCCGGCATCAGCGAAAACACCGGCGCGCGTTCGCTCGCCGGCGCCATCTCGATGTAGTAGATGGTGGCGCCGGTGCGCTGGGCGACGCCGGCGACCGAGGTCGCCTGGACCGCATAGCCGCCCGCCCGCGCGCACGCCTCGACCCAGTCGGTGAGCACGCCGCCGCCCTGGCCGCCGACGGCCATGATGGCAAGCTTGATGATCCCGGCCATTCGCGGGTCGGGCGGACGCTGCTCCAGATCGAGTTCCGCTTCGGCCATATTCGTCAGCCCTCGGCGAAATCGAGCCGGGCGCGGGCGCGGCGGGCCTGCAGGGCCGCGATGATGCGGGCGGAAATCCCCGCAAACGTGCGCTCGATCCAGGACGGGTTGTGGACGATGTCAGCGCGGTAGAATGACGGGCACAGGATCGCCGCATCGGCGACCTCGCCGCAATTGCCGCAGCCGACACAGCTTTCATCGATCGCCGCGATCGGATCGTCGCGCAAGGGATCGTCGAGCCGTTTCAGCGACAGCGACGGACAGCCCGACAGCCGGATGCAGGCATGGTCGCCGGTGCAGATATCCTCATCGACGCCGAAGCGCGGCTTCTCCACCCGCCGCCCGTCGGCGATCGCCTTCGCTTCGAGCGGGCGTTCCCGGCGCTGGCGGTTGAGCATGCATTCGGACGCCGCCACGATGACCTTCGGGCCTTTGTGCTCGGTGGTCAGCGCCTCGCGCAGCGTGTCGCGCATCAGCGGCACGTCATAGGTGCGGTCGACCTGGCGCACCCACTCAACGCCGATGCCTTTGACCGCTTCGGTGATCGGATGTTTGGTCGATTTCGACCTGTTGTCGGCGCGCGAGGACGGCACGTCCTGGCCGCCGGTGGCGGCGGAATAGAAATTGTCGACGACGACGATGACGCTGTCGGATTTGTTGAAGACCGCATTGCCGAACGACGAGGCGAGCCCGTTATGCCAGAAGCCGCCATCGCCGATGATGGAGATCGCCCGCTTGTCGCCGCCGCCGTCGAAAGCGCCGTTGGAGGCCGGGCCGAGGCCGTAGCCCATGGTCGAGCCGCCGATCTCGAAGGGCGGCAGCGCCGCAAACAGATGGCAGCCGATATCGCCGGCGATCTGGTGCTTGCCGCGCTCGCCTTCGATCAGTTTTAAGGCCGCGAACACCGGGCGCTCCGGACAGCCCGTGCAAAAGCCCGGCGGGCGGATCGGCACGGTCTTGGCAAGGTCCGGAACCGGCGGCTGTTCCTCCCGGTTCGGCGCCCGGCGCTGGGCCGGCAAGAGTTCCGGGGCGGCGTCGCGCAGGAACGCGGCAATGCCGTCGAGCACGATCTGGCCGGTATATTCGCCGGCCATCGGCAGCACGTCCTTGCCGAACAGCCGGACGTCGCTGCCGGCCTTATAGAGGATGGCGCCAAGCCCCTGCTCGATGAATTCGGGCTGACCCTCCTCGACCACCAGGACCGCCGACTTGCCGGCGCAGAAATCGAGGAATTCGCCCGCCACCAGCGGATAGGTGACGTTCAATATGTAAAGCGGGATCTCGGTGTCGCCGTAAAGATCGGCGAGGCCCAGGCGCTGCAGCGCGCGGATGACGGAATTGTACATGCCGCCCTGGAGCACGATGCCGATGCCGGCATCGACGGGGCCGAACAATTCGTTGAGGCCGTTTTCACGGATATGCTTTTCTGCCGCCGGCCAGCGATTGTTCACCTTGTCCTGCTCCTGGATGTAGGACCAGGGCGGCAGCACCACGCGGGTGAAGTCGCTTTTCGGATCGGCGAGCGCGCCAGTGACGGTGAGCGGCGGGCGCCGGTTGTCGCTGGTCGCAAAACTGCCGGTGACGTGGCAGGAGCGTATCCGCACCATCAGCATGACCGGCGTGTTGCTGGCCTCGGAGAGGTCGAACCCCTGCCCCACCGCCTTGACGATCGACGGCAGATTGGGGCGTGGATCGATGAGCCAGATCTGCGATTTCATCGCAAAGGCATGGCTGCGCTCCTGCATGATCGAGGAGCCCTCGCCGTAATCCTCGCCGATGATGGCAAGCGCCCCGCCATTGACCCCGGCCGAGGCGAGATTGGCGAGCGCATCCGACGCAACATTGACGCCGACCGGCCCTTTGAAGGTGACGGCGCCGCGGATCGGATAGTGCACCGAGGCGGCGAGCATGGCGGCGGCCGCCGATTCCGACGCGTTCGCCTCGAAGCGGATGTCGAGCTCGTCGAGAATCTCCTCGGCGTCGGCGAGCATGTCCATCAGATGGCTGATCGGCGCCCCCTGATAGCCGCCGACATAGCCGACACCGTTTTCCAGGAGCGCCTTGGTGATCGCCAGAATGCCCTCGCCGACGAAATTATCCCCGTCGCCGAGCCTCAGCTTTTCGACCTCCCTGGCAAAAGACCTCTCGGCCATGGGCCTCCGTCCCGCTGCGCCGCGCGCCGGCGACACGATCGTGACAAACCGGGCGCGTTTCTTTTCATTTAGAGCCGATAACGGCTGCGGCTCTTTCTTATACCAACCGACCGAAAGCGAATACCGCATAGGCGCGGATCGCAAAACCGATCGCGCCAACCGGCCCGTAAAGCTCGACGAGCAATTTCATTTCCGGCATCGAGCGCGGAAACGGCCTGCCGATGTTTCGGGCGCGGCTCAAGACGGCTTCTTCGAGTCGTCGCCTGAGCTGTGCCCGCAGGCTGTCGCGCGTCGAATTTCTGGCGATGTTGAGCGCCCAGAGCAGGTGATCCCGCGATCCGTCAAAGAAATCTCCGGGTGCGCGATTGAGCTTTTCGTGAAACTGCAATTCCGCGTCGGTCGCGCTGATGCCGAAGGCGCTTGCCAGGATGAGCCGCTGTGCCAGCCGCACGGTTTGCCGCTGCCCTGCCCGGTTCTTCGCGCCGACCGAGTCCGGATGGGTTCGATAGTCAATCAGGATCTCCCGCAAACCGGCGAGGCGTCCCCGCTCGCTGCACTGCGCCCAGAACAGATAGTCCTGTGCGAACGCGACATCGGGATAGCGCAGCCCGTGCTCATTCAGAAATGCCGACCTCAGGATTGCGCCGGCGTGGCACAGGCAGTTGTGATACGACAATTCGGCAACAATCCCGTCATGGGTTTCCGGCGGGGACCAGACTTCGCTGTTCAGGCCGAAAAGCTGCGCCGCACAGCTCGAAACCGCGATTTCCGGCGCCGCGGCCATAAATGATACCTGCCGGTCCAGGCGGTTGGGTCTGGAGATGTCGTCGGCGTCCATCCGCGCAATCAGCGCCCCGCGCGACAGGCCGATCCCGCGGTTGAGTGATTGGGTCAAGCCGAGATTGCGATCGTTGCGGACAATACGGATGCGCGCGTCGCGGGCGGCGTAGTCGTCCAGCATCTGCGGGGTTTCGTCGGTGGAGGCATCGTCGATGATCAGGAACTCGTAGGCGGAAAAAGTCTGATCCAGGATACTCTCAACGGCCTCGCGCAGAGTGCGCGCGCCATTGAAGACACTCATCAAGACGGTCACTTGCGGGACGGCATCGCTCTGCTTTGGCACCGGCTCAAGGGACATCACCGCGCTTCCCTCCGGAGCGAATGGGACACCGACCCGGTTCCCGCAGGTTCCGGTTTCCGGCGCTGACACGAAATGCCGTTGTTACCGGTGCCCATTTGGCAGCGCTCTTCAGCCCTATCTTCGCGCCCGCGACGCCACCACCCGTTTGGCCGCCGCACCAATCGTCGCGCTTTGGACGGTGCGTCCCCAACGGCGCAGGGTCCACTTTGCGATCAACGGCCACTCGGCGAAAGTGACATGGTCGTCGATCACCGTCCAATCTGCCGGGCTTTCGTGCCATCCCATTCCGAGCGATTGATTGAAACGAAACGGGACATCGCGCAGCGGCCGGGCCTCCGGCAGGATTTCGGCGATGAGCGCGAGCGTGTGGATGCGAAACCAGGTCGGAAACGTACACGATATGTTGGCCGCCGCCTGGGTCCCGGGAAGCCCCATGTGATTTTGCGGCTCATCGGGGCGATAGGAAAATCCGCCATCGCCATTCTGGGTCGCAAGAATGCGGCGCAGACAGCGCTTCAGGGCATGGCGGATTTCCGCTCGCCGATAAGGCACACGCTTGTAGCAGTTCACCAGGATGTCGACGGCATCGACGTCTTCGCAAGCGCCGGCCCGTCCGCGCGGATCGAAGCCGCCATCCCGGTGCTGCAGGCTCAGCACCGTATCCACGAGGTTGCGCGGACTGGTGAGCGCCCTGTCTTCGGCGTAGTAGACCAGGAGCTGGTGATAGCCGCCGTAGACGGCATGATCTGCCGGACAGCCGCGATCAGTGCCCCACAATCCGGTTTCGGGATCGACATGGCGATCGAGCCAGTCGAACCAGCGGTTCAGGGCGTCGGCGGCGTCCGGATGGCCTTCGCCATCGCGCAGATAGACGAGCAATTGGCCGACGAACAAGAGATTGTTGCCTTCGAGCCAGGCGGCCTTGAGGTCGCGGCGAGCGAGCCAATCGTCGAGCACAGCCGGGTCACAGAAGCGGTGCGCGGCGTCAAGCGGGGCCAGTGCGATATCGAACTGCTGGCAGAACGGCAGCGCCGCACAGGTCGAATGAAGCTGCAGATGCTCAAGGTCGTGAACGGCATCGGGCGGCGGCGCGAAATCGCGCAGTTCCGGCCCGACAAGCAGGCCGCCTTGCGCCGACTGACACCCGGCGATGAAGGCGCGGGTCTGCGGTGCCAATTCGATGTCGTCGCCGAGATAGTAGCGGCCGAGCAAGGCGTAGCAGAGCCCGTAAAGGGTCGGCGGGCCGTCGGGGACCGAGCGGCAGGCGCCGGATCCGGGGTCCTCCATGGAGCGCAGGAAGGATCGTGCGCCTTCAACCCATTCTGCCGACATCGATCTGCTGCTCACTCTCGTCTAGAGCGTCGGGCGACAAGGTTGGTTCAATTCTGTTTCACGATTGGCGCGGCGGCCCGCCGGTGAGACGCTCGCCGCGCGATGCCTCCGACGGCGATATATCGCCGTCGTCGGATTCTTTGATGCCGCAAATCGGGAA
>JANQEG010000132.1 GCA_028278505.1 Rhodobiaceae bacterium | reverse complement strand
CATTGCGACCCCGGCGGAGGCCGGGGGAAGCAATCCAGGGCCGTACCCTCTTTCATGTGCAGATTGGATCGCCACGGCCACTTCGTGGCCTCGCGATGATATCCTTCTCTGGTCCATCGCCTAAAGGCGAGGGATTTACCGATCCCCTATCGGGGACTTTAAACCTTTAATTACGATTAGCTTCAATCATTCGAATCGCCAAAGTATGAATGAAGCGATGCCGAGCAATGTCGAAATACGACAGTTTCCTGAACCAGCTCCGATACGCCCTGGCGGTCTTTGAATCGCACCGACTATCGACGGCGGCGGCGATATGCGGATTGGAGTCTTCGGAAATATCGAAACAGATCGGTGCCCTTGAGGAAACGATCGGCATGAAGCTCGTCGTCATGCGCGGCGACACCGTCACCATGACCCGCTCGGGAATGAGTTTCCGGAAATACCTCCTCGACAACATAGACGATTTGCAGAACTACAGTTCCGTCCACGACATCAACGCCGAGCCCCGGGAGAAGGAGGTCAAGAAGATCGGCGTGATCGGACACAACCCGTTCACGGCCCGCGTTATCCCGGAGTTTCTGGAACTGCTGAACAGCAACAGTCGGGATGTGACGTTTAAATTGATATCCTTCCACAACACGAAAGATGCCGCCGACGGGCTCAGCGATCGGTCATTGGATTTCGGCGTTTTCGTTCCTCAGTCCAGTATTATGGCAACGGAAACCGAATTTTCGGGAAAGAATGTGTGTTCGATCGCCAATCTATACCCGTTACGTTTTGCGATGATTACGAATTACTTCTCCAATGTTAACACGCTTACTGATCTTCGCGGGAAGAAGATTGCGGGAATATTTCCGAAAAACGCTGCACTTCAGTATATGACGAAGATCTATACGAAATCCGCGAGAACATCGAACGAAAAGTTCCATTTCCATGAGTGCGACAACATCAAGGATAGCTTTCACCTTCTCTCGTCGGGAAAGCTGCGGGCGACGGTCTTTCCCCTGGACGCGCTGCGCAGCGAGGACTTCCTCAAAGGCCGGATAAGGCTCGTCACCGGCGAGTTGAGCGAAGAAAGCGAGGCGCTGCTGACCGCCGAATACCCCTCGGGAACGGTGTTGAAGCACGAGAGCTCCGATGACGAGCCGGCGAGCGTCATCCAGATTCCGCTGATGATCTTCGGGCAGACCGATGAACGCCCCGATACGGTGGAGTTTCTGATCGATTCCGCGATCCGCTTCTTCAAGCGCCTTGCGCGCCATCGCCTCGATGGCGAGCTGTCGGACGATTTCTTCGATCCCGGTGGATCCGGCATTCGCCAACACCTGGCGAGCCGCGAATTCTTCAATCCGCCGGAGTTGCTGGCCGGATAACGGCATTGGCCTGATCGCGCCGCTGTCGTTCAGATCGACCCTCCTCCGGCCGACCTCCGCCCCGCCTTGCACCTTCCGCCCATCCATGCCAAACACCGCCGCGGACGTTTGGGCCGAGAGGCCGTTTTCCGGGGATTTGCGACCATGACCATGACCGCCGCCGATATCGCTCGCCTGGAGCAGACGATCGATGCCGCCTGGGAGGCGCGCGACGGAAACTCGACGTCGACGACCGGCGATGTCCGCGACGCGGTCGAGCGCGCGCTCGGCCTGCTCGACCACGGCCGCGCCCGCGTCGCCGAGAAGGTCGACGGCGAATGGCGGGTCAACCAATGGCTGAAAAAGGCGGTGCTGCTGTCGTTCCGCCTCAACCCGATGACGGTGATCAAGGGCGGCCCGGGCGATGCCTGCTGGTGGGACAAGGTGCCGTCCAAATTCGACGGCTGGCGCGGCATCGATTTCGAGAATGCCGGCTTCCGTGCGGTGCCGAGCTGCATCGTGCGCCGCTCCGCCTTCATCGCGCCGGGCGTCGTGCTGATGCCGTCCTTCGTCAATCTCGGCGCCTATGTGGACGAGGGCACCATGGTCGACACCTGGGTCACGGTCGGCTCCTGCGCGCAGATCGGCAAGAATGTGCATCTGTCCGGCGGCGTCGGCATCGGCGGGGTGCTGGAGCCGATGCAGGCCGGCCCGACCATCATCGAGGACAATTGCTTCATCGGCGCACGTTCCGAGGTGGTCGAGGGCGTCGTCGTCGGCGAAGGCTCGGTCATTTCCATGGGCGTCTTTATCGGCGCCTCGACGAAGATCGTCGACCGCGCCACCGGCGAGGTTCATATGGGCCGGGTGCCGCCCTATTCGGTCGTCGTCGCAGGCGCCATGCCGGGCAAGCCGCTGCCCGACGGCGCGCCGGGGCCGAGCCTCTACTGCGCCGTCATCGTCAAGCGCGTCGATGAAAAGACCCGGGCAAAGACCTCGATCAACGAGCTGTTGCGCGACTGAGGCGGGGGCAGGGCCGCGGCGGGCGCATTGATGCCCGGTTCAGGCTCTTAACGCGCCGTTTCGCGGTCCGTCTCGGCGTCACCATCCAACCCCTTCTTCGTCACCACCCGGCTTGTCCGGGTGGTCCATTGGCTTGTCGGCTTGGCCAATGCGCTCGTGAAGGAATTCAAGCGCTTCTGAGTGCCGGACGGCCATTGGATTGCCCGCTTGGGAGCGGGCAATGACGATGGAGAGGGGTCGGATAAAACGCGAACCCCGCTAGGCAAGCTCCAAATCCGCGACCGCTGCGCCGATCTGCGCGATGTCGTCATAGACCGCCGCGTCGGGACGGGCGAGGCCGGCGAGCAGCAGCGCTTCGCGGATGTCGGCGCCGACATCATCGACAATCGCCTCCAGGATCGCCTTGTGGATCGCCGGCAATCGCCCGGCCGCGATCGCCGGCCCGGCGATCAGCGGCAGGCCGGGCAGGAGCGGCGTTTCGCCGAGCATGCGCAGTTCGGCGACGATGGCGGGATCGTGGCGCCGGGCAAGCGCGAAACAGACCGCATCGATCGCGGCGATGTCGGCGCGGCCTTCGGCGACAAGGCGCATCGATTGCCGATGACCGCCGCTTGGAACCACTGCCGAGAAGAATCCGGACCCGGCGCCGACCGCCGCGATCTGCGCCTTCAGCGCGATCGCGCCGGAGAGCGAGGCTTCGTCGTTTATCGCGGCCCGGCGGCCGCGCAGATCGGCGAATTGTTGCGCCGGATCGTCGCGACGGACGACGAGCAGGCTCGAATAGCGATAGCCGGAACAGCCGGGCGCGTCATAGACCGGCGTGCCGACATAGCCGACCCGGTCGCGCAGCCGCGTCACGTAAGGGTATCCGCAGGTCTGGGCGAGCACGAGATCGGCGGCGTTCCAGATTTCGGTGGGCGATATACCCCGGGAAAGTGCCGGCGGCGCCGGCAGGCCGAGCGGGGCCAGCCGTTTGGAAATCGCGCGCCACAGCGCATCGGTCTCGTCGCGCAGCTCCGGCCAGTCATACATCGGCAGCGCGGCGAGGCCGGTGCGGTCACCGGCCATGACGGGCTCTAGCGCTCCGGGTAGGGCATGACCACCGGTTCCTTGGCGCGGAGGCCGTAGCGGGCGAAAAGCTGCCAATAGGTGTCGAAGACATAGTGGCCGTTGGCGTTCAGATAGGCGTCGCGGTCGCGCCGATAGGCGGCCGGGAGACGATACCAGGCCAGCCCCGGATGCGCATGGTGCACCGCGTGCAGATTATTGTAGAGGAAAAGCAGCGCGAACGGGCCGCCGCGTTCAATCACGATCGTGCGCCGGCCCGGGTCCGGATCGGCCCGGTGTTCGGCAAAGGTGCGCACCATCAAAAGCGACATGCCGGGATAGGCGATCGCCGCGGCATAAAAGAGCGGATTGATGCCGGCGACGACCCAGAGCCAGGAGAGGACAAGCGCGATCCCGACAAGATGCAGCGCCCAGGCCGCGCCGACGCCCGGCGCGCCGCGGCGCAAGGCCTCGATCTCGCCCCCGTAGAACCGGGTGAGCGAGATCGCCGGGCCGATCACCAGGCGTCCGAGAAGACTGTTGTTGACAATCAGCAGGGCGCGGCGGAGCCGCCCGGCCTTCGCCCACGCCTCGGGCGTCAGATAGAAGCTCTCCGGATCGTGCACCGGATCAGTGATGATCGGCCGGTCGTGATGGGCCAAGTGCAGGGCCCGGAACCGGCGATAGGGCAGAAACAGGCCGAGCGCCGGGAACACCAACGCCTCGTTGAGCCAGGCCTTTTGTGTCGGATGGCCGTGCAGCATTTCGTGCTGCAGCGAGGAATGGAGCGTGACGCAGATGATCGCGGCCGGCAGCCACAGCAAGAGCGGCGCGTCGGCGCTCGACGCCGTTGCCGACATCCAGCCGCCATAGCACAGCGCCGTCAGCGCCAGCGTCGGCCATTCAACACGTTTTTTCATGAATTGCCCCAGAAGCTTATTCCCGAGGCGATTGCATCATTCGGCGGCGCGGCGCGGCAAGGTGAGAATGCGTATAAATTCGTGGTTTAGCACGACATATGGCAATAATGTTTATATAAATATCAATCATGATTATAGAAGACCAACACTCGACACCGATCGACAAGCGCGACCTCGGCCGCGTTTTCCGCGATCGCCTGCGCCAGCTCGTCATCCGCAGCGGCGGCAATTACAGCCGTTTCGCCGCCCGCATCGGGCTCGACCGCTCGGCCCTGAGCCAGCTTCTGTCGGAAACGACCACGCGGCTGCCGCGCGCCGAGACCCTGTGCCGGATCGCCGCCACCGCGCAGGTCAGCCTCGACTGGCTCCTGGGACTGAGCCAGAGCGCCGAGATGACCGAGATCGCCCGGACGCTCGAGGTCGAAAGCGTCACCCGCGACGACGGCAATTCGCGTCTTGCCGCCTGGCACCGGGAGGCGATCGGCTACAAGATCCGCTACGTGCCGAAGAGCATTCCCGATCTGCTGCGCACCGAGATCGTCACCGATTACGAGTTCGGCGAGGGCGATCCGCTGACCCCGGAAACCAAGATCGCCGCCGCCCAGGACCAGCTCGCCTATTCCCGCCGGCCGGAGACCGACGTCGAGGTCTGCATGCCGGTGCAGACGCTGACCATGCTGGCCGAGGGCAGCGGCCTGTGGACCGGGCTGCCGAAAAGCGCGCGCCGGGCCCAGATCGACACCATTGCCGCCCTCGTCGACGAGCTTTATCCGACCTTCCGGCTGTTTCTTTTCGACGGGCTCAGGACCTATTCGTCGCCCTACACGGTGTTCGGCAATCTGCGCGCCGCGGTCTATCTCGGCGAGATGTATCTGGTCGTCAATTCGGTGGAGCACATTCGCGGCCTCGCCCGCCATTTCGACGGCCTGATCCGCATGGCCGAAATCCCGCCCGACAGGGTCGCGGCTTACGTCGGCGGACTTGCCGTGCGTTGACGGGCGGCCCGGCCCGTACTAGAGCGTGCCATGGCTAGCTTGGATCAATTCTGTTTCATTCCGGCGCGGCGATCCGCCAGGAGCGGCTTGCAGCGCGGAGTGGGGCTCCGGGCAAAAGCCGCAACGCCGCGGGCGCCCGCCGAAATGAAACCCCGGCAAATCGGGTCTACCCGATTTCCCCACTTTAAGCGCCGAACCGGGATATATCCCGGTTCGGGTGGGCCGGGCCGGTTTGGCCCAAATCCTGCGGGCTTTGTCTCGGCCGTACTGCCGGTACGACCGTCGCCAAAGCCCTTGACCTTGAACCAAACCGCCTC
>JANQEG010000086.1 GCA_028278505.1 Rhodobiaceae bacterium | reverse complement strand
ACCGCCGAGACGATCTTCTGGATGATGCGGATGAGATGGGCCTCGTCGCGGAACAGCGACGGCACCGCCTCCAGCACGCCGCCGCGCTCGACGAAGATGTTGTCGTGACCGTTGATCAGGATGTCGCTGATGCTCGTATCCTGCATCAGCGGCTCGAGCGGGCCGAGCCCGATCATCTCGTCGATGATTTCCCCGGTGAAGGCTTCGAGTTCGGCGGCGCTCAGCGGCAGCCTTTCGCCGAGCACATATTCGGAAACCAGCGTCTTGATTTCGCGATGCATCTGCTCTTCGGGCAGGCCTTCGAGCGCGGCGAGATTGATCTCTTCGATCAACCGCCGATGCATCCGCACCTTGGCGTCGAGCCGTTTCGGATCGACGCCTGGCGCGGCAGCTTCGACCGCCGCGGCCGCAATTTCCGTCGCGATGACCGGCGCGGCCGTTTGCGCCGGCGCGTCGTCCATGTCCATCGCCGGCACCGACGGCGGCGGCGAGGGGGCCTCGACATCAGGTGCGGCGAAATCGGCATGGCGGGCGGAAAAGCGTCCGGCCATCTTCTCCTCCGATAATCACTGGGCGGCGGCGGCAAGCGGCCGGAACGGCATCTTTGCCGGCACAACGTCTTCTTCGGCAAACAGGATCTTCCGCAACTCGCGGCCGACATTGCTGCCGGGCTTGATGTCGTCGAGCATGACGCCGCGATCGATCGCCTCGCGGACGAGGCGGTAATTGTTGGCCACGATGCCGGCGAGGTCGGGCCCAAGCGTCTTGTCGATGTCGGCCTTGCGCAGTCCCGACCAGGGCAGCAGGCTCTGTTCGAACCGGTTGACGATCACCTTGCCGGCGACCTGGCGGTGCAGCCGCTCCAAGATCGAATCGACCAGCCGCCGGGCCGCCCTCAGGCCCGGAACGGTCATGTCGGTCACGACGAAGACGTCGTCCGAGCCGGCCAGAACCACATCTGTCCAGGCGCGCCAGTCGCGTGGCACGTCGATGATCACATTGGCGAAACGCGCCGACACGAGGTCGAGAATGCCGGTCAGCGTCATCGTGTCGATCAGCCCCGGGCTGGCCGGGTTCGGCTGGGCGCCGAGCAGCGTCAGCCCGGAGCGATGCTTCGACAGCATGACCTCGAGGACCTGCATGTCGAGGCGATCGGAGCGCCGGGCGATTTCGGCGAAATCGAAGCGCGGCTCGATGTCGAGATGGTCGGCGCAGGCGCTCTGCTGAAAGTCGAGATCGACGAGGCAGGTCGAGTCCGAACCGTCGCGGCGGATCAGCTGGATCGCCGCCTCGATGGCAAGCGTCGTGGCGCCGACGCCGCCCATGGCCGGGATGAAGTCGATAATCCGGCTTGGTTTCGGTTCCGTCCGGACGTTCGCCTGCAGCGCCTTGATGCAGGAGCGCATGAGGTCGGTCGGATCGACCGGCTTGCGAAGGAAATCGGCGACCCGGATCTGGATCAGCCAGCGCGCGATCGCGTCATCGAACACGTCGGTGACGACGATGACCGGTATGCGGCCGTCGATCTCGACCATCAGCTCCTGCAGGGCGGCGAGGTCCGGTGCGTTCGCGACCTCGACATCGACGACCAGGACCCGGGCCTCGTCGAGATCGAGGTGCGGACGCATGACCGCAAGACCGCCGGCAACCATCTGCACGCCGATACGGCCGCTGATGCCGATGGCGCCGGTCACCGCGTTGCGGAACGCGTCGTCGGGCGAAACGACGATCACGTCGCTTGTGGTGCGCTGCGTGGTGTTGTCAGGGTCCATCGACGGTCCGAAGTTTTCGGGTGCTGTTCTGCCGGCTTTCGGGACTGCATAGAGCGCCGACCGATAGTGTCTCTTGAGCCTATCCGGTCATGGTTCACATCCCTTAAAACCGGGCGGATTGACCGGTGCTAAGGCGCCGGTTTTTCACCGCGTGCTTAATTCTTGTTTCCAAGCTTTCGACAAATGCGAACGATCGCCGGCGCGCGTGTTGGAAATGCGCTATTCCGTCGTCTTGCCGGCGGTTTCGATGCCGTCTTCGGCAGCACCCGTGTCGTCGGAGTCCGGCGCCGGTCCCGCCTCATAGGTTTCCATGACGGTCTCCAGCCGCCGGCCATTGCCCGGAATATGCTGATCGGCGGCGACCGGCGGCCACGGATCGATGGTGTGGATGGCGCGGTTGGCGGCCACCGCATTGCCGGCCCCGACGGTCAGCGTTTCCTGGTGGCCGAGATAGTCGTCCTCGGCGCAGCCGACGATCAGCGTCGCCGCGCCCAGCGCCGCCGCGACGGCGGCAATCCGCCGTTTTTCGTAGCGTCTCATGTCAACGGTCCCCCCGTTTTATCGTGAGTATGTGGCCGCCGGCCGGCCGGCCGCCGAACAGCGCCGTCTTGCGGACTTCCGAGCGGCCGTTGACGAAATAGTCGACATCATTGCCGGGCAGCGTCTGGTCGAGCGGCGTGCGCAGGCGCTGGCCGGGCCGCGCCGGCTGGACCAGATGCGGCGTGATGATGACGACGAGATCGGTCTCTTCGCGCTGGTAGGCGGCGCTGCGGAACAGGGCGCCGAGCGCCGGCACCTGGCCGAGCCAGGGCAACTGCTCCTTGGTCGTGCGCGACATGCTTTGCAGCAGACCGGCGATGGCGAAGCTCTGGCCGTCGCGCAGTTCGACCGTGGTGCTCATGCGCCGCACGATCAGGCTCGGAACCGTGACGCCGGCGGTTTCGATCGTCGTGTTGGTGTCGATCTGGCTGACCTCGGGTTCGACCTTGAGATTGATCAGGCCGTCGCCGAGGACCACCGGCGTGAAATCGAGGCCGACGCCGAATTTCTTGAACTCAATCGTGATCGTGCCGCTGTCGGCCTGGACCGGGAACGGGAATTCGCCGCCGGCGAGGAAGCTCGCCGTCTCGCCGGACAGGGCGATCAGGTTCGGTTCCGCCAGCCGCCGGGCGACGCCGCGGTCCTCCAGCGCCTTGATCAGCACGTCGGCATCGACGCCGCTGGAGAGAATACGGCCAAGCAGGCTGCCGAACGGAACGGCGTTGTTGGGCAGGCCGGGAAGCCCGGTCTGCAGGGTGATGTTGTCGGTGATCGCCTCCCACTCGACGCCGAGCGCCTTCTCCGCCGAACGCGACGCCTCGACGAAGCGGACCTCGAGCAGCACCTGCTGGGTGCCGCCGACGGACATGGAGTTCAGCACCTCGGGCGCGAATTTGCGGGCGATCTTGAGCGCGATCGCCATCGTGCTGGCATCGGGAACGACGCCGTCGAGCACGATCTGCCCGTTGACCGACGACACGGTGATATCGGCGCCGGGCAACCGCCGCGACAGCTCCTTTCGCAGCCGCGAGGTGTGATAGCCGACCTCGACCTCGATGACGCCGATCAGCCGGCGATCGGCATCATAGACCGAAACGTTGGTGGTGCCGGCCGTCTTGCCGAGCACGTAGAGCGACCGGTCGGTCAGCGGCATCACGTCGGCGATGTCCGGATCGCCGACGACGAGATCGACAAAGGAGAGATCGGTTTCGACCGTCTTCGAACTGCCGACGGTGACCCGCATCTGGTCGACCTTGCGTTCGCCGGTCAGCCGCATCACCGTGTTGCCTGCCTCGGCCGGCGCCGCGGCGAGCAGTCCGAAACCGAGCGCGAGCGCGGCGGCCAAAGCGAGGCGGACGCGCCGCCACCCAGTGCGGGGCGACGCCGTGGTGGCGGTTCTGAAGCGCTGTTGGCCGGCTATCGCATTCACGGGACTGTCCCTCACTGTCAACGTTCCGGTTGCGCCCGGGCCTAGCCGCGCGGCGCCGCGGGTGCCGGCGCCTCAGAGATCGGAAGCGGCGGCGGCGTGCCCGGCCCGGCCGGCGCGGCGGCCGGTGCAGGCGGCGCGGGGTTGGCCAATTTCGGCTGCCGGTGGCCGGTCGCCGCCCTGGTGCCCGGAACCAGATAATCGATGCGCTCGCCGGCGCGGATGACGCCGACCGTCAAGCTCACCCGACCCGGCGCCGTGCCGCCCCGTTCGGCCGGCGCGGCACCACCGGCGCCCAATTCGCTTTCGGAGATGCGCGCCACATCGGCATAGCCGGTCTGGCCGGCGGCGCGCAGCGCCAGCGACAGCATCCCGACGGAACCGGCGAGGGTGAGCCGCTGCGCCTGCTCGGCGGAGACCTCGAGCGTCACCGCCTTGACCACGATCGGCGCGGACTGGCGGTCATCGGCGAACTGGTCGACGGCGAGCACCTTCAGGTTCTGCAGCACGATCTCGCTATAGGCGTCGGCAGCGTCGAACTGCCGGGTCATCACCACATCGACGCGGTCGCCGGGCAGGACGAAGCCGCCGACGCCCTTGACGTCGTTGACGCTGACCGTCACCGCCCGCATGTTCGGATCGATCACCGCCGAAAGCGTCGCCCGCGCGCCGGGACCGGTGATCTTGGTCGACAGCACCGGCTCGTTCTTCTCAAGACCGGCGAGCACGACCCGCGGCGCGGCACCGAGAAGATCCTCGACCTTGGCAAAGGCGCCGTCCGGCAGCGCTTCGGTCGGCCAGCGGATTTCGCGGACATTTCTGCCGGTAATCTCGGTGCCGAAGCGCAGCGGCTTGGCGGCGACGACGATGGTCGTCGTCTCGACCGGCGTCGCCGGGGCAAGCGCGCTCAGCCGCGCCGCCGCCTGGCGATCGAGCCAGACCCGGCCGGCGAGCACGGCGAGAACCGCAAAGACGCCGGCCATGGCGATCATGATGAGTGTTCTGGAGCCCACTTTGACGCCTCATCGGTTTTCCATCTGTCCGGCGAGCATCGGACCGCCTTGTTGTCTTAGGATTAATACCGGCCCGGTTGGCGGCAATACTTTTTCGACTGGTAAATCCGTCGTAAAATCAGGTGACTGAAAACGAATAAATTTCTTCTTATTAAGTATTTGACGACTTGAGTAGTACCTTTATGCACATTGAAACCTTTTCCGCGCTTCACTGATCCCCGCTTGAACGACTTCAGCTCGGATGGATCGATCGGCAATGCGGACAAAAGACGGCAGCTATGGATTCTCCATTCCGATGCCGTGCGTCGCCAGAAGGCCCGGAGCGGCCATCTTCATGCGGCTTGCCGTTGTCGTCATGGCCGCGGCGGCGGGGCTGGGGTTCGGCAATGTCCGGAGTCCGGCGGACAGCCTTGCTCCAGGAAAGGCCGTTCTCGACGATTTCGGCGCGGCCGTCGCCGGATCGGTCAACGGCCTGACGGTGACCGGACCGGTCGAGCCCAATCTGCGGGAACGTGCCAACGCCAGGCGCCGCCTCGTTGCCGCGCTCAAGGCCCGCAGCTTCCTGCAGCCCGGTCCGGAACGGATGGCCGCGGAGTCCCCGGCCCGCGTTCTTGGCAAGATGCAGGACCGGATTCCGGCCCGCGCGCCGACCGATACCCGAACGACGCCGACGGTCTTTGCCGACGGCACCGAGTGGCAGGCGCGCAGCTTCATCGCGGTCAATGTTCTCGACGGGCGCAGCTTCCGCGCCGGTGACATCACGGTCCGGCTCGTCGGCGTCGAGCTGCCGGCGCCGGCCGCCAAATGCCGGCTGCTCGACGGCCGCCTGCGCCGCTGCACCGACCGTGCCGAAGCGCAACTCGATCTGACCACGCGGCGGCGCAGGATCGATTGCGACGTCCGCCCGCTCGCCGGTCCTTCAGGCGTCTATGGCGGCAAGTGCCGGATCGGCAGTCGCGATCTCAACGCCCTGCTGATCGATGAGAGCTGGGCGCGACCGATCACTCCCGGCAGCGATGCGCCGGGCGCGACAACGGTCCGCCGAACCGCGGTCAAGCAAAGCTCGTGATCCGGAGACCTTCCGGTTCGTCCGAACCTTCCGGACGAAGCGGCGTCAGTCTTTCCTGAAGAGAACCCCGGCGAGCCAGCCGGTCAGATAGGCCAGCAGCACTGCGGCAATGCCGTAGAGCAACGCGTAATTATAGGCCGCTTCATAGGTGAACTGCTCGAAGCCGACCTTGACGATGTCGATGGTCTGGGTCTTACGGGCGAGCAGGGCGCCGTCGCGGAACAGGAAGACGTCGGCGCGCAGTTCGCCGACCGGGACGTTCGCCGGCAGGTAGAGGCTGGCCTTGAACAGCGTCGAGCTCAGGAATTCGACGCCGGTCATGTCGCTGAGATAAAGCCCGGATTTCTGCTTCAGCCGGCGGAAGGCGTCGAGGAAGTCATTGTCGGCCCGGCTCGGTGCCACGGTCGGATCGCCGCCGGTCGGGATCACCAGGTGATCGATGCCGAGATGCAGCTTCTTCAACAGCTCCGGCGAGGTGATCTCCTCGAGCGGCCGATTGGCGAGCACCGCATAATAGGAGGGTACGCCGACATAGGTGCGGGCATCGCGATTGATCCAGATGCCGAGGATGCGCTCCTTGCGGCGGGTGACGACGGCCTCGCCGGGGCCGGAGACGATGACGACGACGTCATAGCCCTCGGCGCCGCGCGACACGGTGGCGGCGTCCCGTTCGACGTCGCCGAAGACGACGATATCGGTGCCGGTGAAATTGGAGGAGACCGAAATGGTCGGCGACGACACCGCCGTGGTCACGGTCTCGGCGGCGGCCGGCGCCATGAGCGCGGCGGCGATGGCGAGGCTGGCGGCAAGACGGCGCATGGTCAGTGCCCTCCCCCGACCAGCGGCGCCACCGAATAGAAATCGTCGGGCGTCACCACGAGGCCGATGGCGAGGCGCACGCCGACGCCGAGCACCAGCAGCGCCAGCAGCGCGCGCAATTGCTCGCCGCGCAGTTTCTGGCCGGCGCGGGCGCCGAACTGGGCGCCGATGACGCCGCCGATCATCAGCAGCAGCGCCAGCACGATGTCCACCGTGTGGTTGGCGGTCGCCTGCATCACCGTGGTGAAGGTGGTCACCAGCATGATCTGAAACAGCGACGTGCCGACGACCACATTGGTCGGCACACGCAGGATGTAGATCATCGCCGGCACCATGATGAAGCCGCCGCCGACGCCCATGATCGAGGCGAGGATGCCGACCAGCGCGCCGAGGCCGAGAACGGGAATGGCGCTGACATAGAGCTTGGAGCGCTTGAACCGCATCTTGAACGGCAGGCCGTGCACCCAGCTGTGCTGGCCGGGGCGGCGGCCGCTCACCGGCTTGCCCTTGGAGGCCTTGCGCAGGGCGTTGATGCTCTCGATCAGCATCAACCCGCCGACGGCGCCGAGGAAGATGACGTAAAGCAGCGAGATGATCAGTTCGAGCTGACCGAGCTGGCGCAGGAGCAGGAAAATCCAGATGCCGATGCCGGCACCGGTGAGGCCGCCGGCAAAGAGCACGAGCCCGAGCTTGATGTCCAGCGTGCCGCGGCGCAGATGCGCAAGCGCGCCGGAAAACGACGAGGCGACGATCTGATTGGCCTCGGTGCCGACGGCGACGGCCGGGGGAATGCCGATGAAGATCAGCAGCGGCGTCATCAAAAAGCCGCCGCCGACCCCGAACATGCCGGACAGAAACCCGACGGCGCCGCCGAGCCCCAGGATCAGCAGCACATTGACCGGGATTTCCGCAATAGGCAGGTAGATTTCCACCGGCGGCCACGCGTCCTGGGGTGCGTGAAGCGCGCAACGCTCATGCACACTTCACAAAGTTCGAATATGAACGGTGTTAAACGCCCCGATCCCGATCGTGTCAATCGCCCTGCCGTAAATCCCGGGAAAAAACGCCGGCCGTTCAATCACTTTATCTTTCAAAGGCGATCGGACGGTGTGTTGCGGAATGGTGTCGTTTAAGGATTGATTCGCCGAAGCGGGGGGCATCGGCGTAGAAGAGCCGGCGACTTTATTTGCGGTCAGGCCTTATTGGATTCCCGCCGTCGCGGGAATGACGAGCGTTTGGGGATACTCCGACAAGCCACCCCTCCTCCGTCACCCCCACGCGAGGTGGGGGTCCATTATGGCGTTTCGGTGCGCAGATGCGTTTGCTGTTGGGTGGTATCGAATTTCCCTACGCGCAAAGGAGTCCTCAACCAGACCGTTCGCCCTCGGCCAGCGCGGCGAGGCCCTTGCGGTAGGTGGGGTATTCGAGGTCGACGCCGAGTTCGTCGCGGATGCGCCGGTTCGAGACCCGCTTGTTCTCGCCGTAGAAGCTTGCGGCCATCGGCGAAAGCTGCGCCGCATCGAACGGCGTTTCCGGCGGCGGTTCCATCCCGAGCAGTTCGGCGGCGAGGGTGATGACATCCTGCGGTGGCGCCGGCTCGTCGTCGGCGACGTTGTAGATGCGCGTCGCCGGCGCGGCGATCGCGCCCTCGAGCACGGCGGCGATGTCGGCGACGTGGATGCGGTTGAACACCTGGCCCGGCTTGATGATGCGCTTGCCGCGGCCCTCGCTGAGGGTGCGCAGAGCGTTGCGGCGGGGGCCATAAATGCCGGCCAGCCGGAAGATGCCGACCGGAACATCCGCCTTTTCGGCGCAGTCGAGCCAGGCCGCCTCGGCGCCGAGCCGGCGCCGGCTGCGCGCGCTCACAGGCCGGCATTCCGCTTCCTCGTCGACCCAGGCCCCGCCGTGATCGCCATAGACGCCGACGGTCGACAGATAGCCGATCCAATCGAGCCCGCGCGCGGCGCGGGCGATGTCGTCGCCGTGGTGGCGCAGCACCGGATCGCCCTCGGCATCGGGCGGGATCGACACCAGCACATGGCTGGCCACGTTCAGCGCCGCGGCGAGGCCGGCGCCCGGCGCGGTGCCGTCGAAGCGGCAGACATCGACCCCGTGTTCGCGCAGCTTTGCCTCGGAGGCGTCGTCGCGGGCGGTGGCGCCGAGCCAGGCGATGCGCCCGCGGATGCGGTCGACGAAGGCATGCGCCGAATATCCGTAGCCGAACAGAAACAGCCGCATGGCCCTACCCTTCTCGCCCGCCCTCGGCCGGCCCGCATTTCCACTCGTGGCGGACCTCAGCATCGCGCTCGCCGGTGCCATAAACATCGCGCAGTCGAGCGAATTCCTGGCGGTCGGTCAACCGTCCCGCCGCCCACACCGCGGCACCGCGCACGATCGGCGCCGGGTCCTTGAGGCGGGCGACGGCGGCGGCAAGGAGATGAACATCACCGGAATTGCCGATCGCGATCGTCACATTGCGCAAAAACCGGTTGCGGCCGATGCGCTTGACCGGCGATCCGGAGAATTTGTGCCGGAAGCCGGCGTCGTCAAGTTCGGCGAGCCGGTCGAGCCGCGGCGCCTCAAGATCGTCCCGGGCGATCAGTTTCGCCTCGCAGGCAGCAACGGCGAACCGGTTCCACGGACAGACGGCCAAACAATCGTCGCAGCCATAGATGCGGTTGCCGATCGCAGTCCGCAGATCGCGGCGGATCGGACCTTTATGCTCGATCGTCAGATAGGAGATGCAGCGCCTGGCGTCGATCCGGTAGGGCGCGGGAAAGGCGCCGGTCGGGCAGATGTCGAGGCAGGCGCGGCAGCTGCCGCAATGGTCGTCTTCGGCCGCATCCGGGGCGATCGCCGCACTGGTGTAGATCTCGCCCAGAAACAGCCACGAGCCGAAGCGGCGCGACACCAGATTGGTGTGCTTGCCCTGCCAGCCGAGGCCGGCCGCCGCGGCCAGCGGCTTTTCCATGACCGGTGCGGTGTCGACAAAGACTTTTGCGCCCGCCCCGGTCGCCGCGACCAGCTTGCCGGCAAGCTGTTTGAGCCGGCCCTTGACGACGTCGTGATAGTCGCGGTTGCGGGCATAGACCGAGATGGCGCCGCGATCGCGCCGCAAAAGCGCGGCGAGCGGATCGTCGGCGGGCCCGTAATTCATCGCCAGCACGAGCACCGACCGTACCTCCGGCCACAGCGTTTTCGGATCGCCGCGCCGGGCCGCGGTCGCCGCCATCCAGTCCATGGTGCCGTGATGGCCGGCGGCCAGAAATCGGTCGAGATCGGCGCGGGCGTCGGCGATCGCATCGGGCGCGGCGACCGCGAGGCCGTCGAAGCCGAGCCGGGTCGCCTCGGCGGCGAGCATCCGCTTGAGGTCGGTCGACGCCGCCGCGCTGCTCAAAAGTCCAGATCGGCATAGGCCGGCGAAGGCGGCATGCCGCGCACGATGTCGGCGAGAAGCGGGCGGAACGAGGGCCGCGACTTGACCCGCGCATACCAGTCGCGGGCGAGATCGTCCTCGTCCCAGGGCACCTCGCCGAGATAGTCGATGCAGGAGAGCTGCGCCGCCGCCGCCAGATCGGCATAGGTCAGCCGCTCGCCGGCGAGCCAGTTACGGTTGCCGGCGAGAAAGCCGATATAGCGCAAATGATAGCGGATGTTCTCGCGCCCGGCCCGGATCGCGGCCGCGTCCGGCGGCTGCCGGGCCGGCGTCGTCATCTGCAGCTTGAACACCTTCTCGGTCACCAGATAGTCGGTGACTTCGGCAGAAAACTTGACGTTGAACCAGTCGAGCAGGCGCCGCATCTCGGCCCGGTCGACCGGCTCGCGCGGCATCAGCCGGTGCTCGCCGAGGCCGCCGCCGCGGGTTTCGTCGAGATATTCGGCGATCGGGCCGGCGCCGCAGACGGCGCGGTCGTTCTCGACCAGCACCGGCAGCGTCCCGGCCGGATTGAGCACCATGAACTCGCGCCGCCGCGCCCACGGGTGCTCCTCGATCGGATCGACGCTGATCCGGTATTCGCCGAGCGCCACGCGGATGAACCGCGAATGGCCGGAAAGCGGATGATGGTAGAGCGTCAGCATCAAGAGAATAACCGCTGCCTTTGCCGCAGAACCGGCCGCCGATCATCAACAGCGGCCGGGCCCGGCACGAGTCCCTCCTATAGAGCAATGTCGGGCAAAGTGAAAACCGGTTTTGGCGATGTCGGCCGGTCCGACGCCGGCCCGGTTCGGCCTTGCCGCAAGATCGCTCCGTCACAATGGTTCACACCAGCCATGAAAGGCTCTAGAGCTTCACGATTGAAGCCGGATAGCGATTCGCCGGTAAAAAACGAGGGAACCGTAATGAACGGCGCGAGTACGCTGGAGGCTCTTTTCCTCGGCCTTCTGGAGGGCCTCACCGAGTTCATCCCGGTGTCTTCGACCGCGCATTTGCTGCTCGCCGGCCATTTCATGGGCTTTGAGAGCACCGGCAAGACCTTCGAGGTGCTGATCCAGCTCGGCGCGATCCTCGCCATTCTCTCCGTCTACGCAACCCGGCTGCTCGGCATCGCGGTGCGGCTGCCGACCGATCCGCGGGCGCGGCGGTTCGTCATCGGCATTGTCCTCGCCTTCCTGCCGGCGGCCGTCGTCGGGGCGAGCCTGCACGGCTTCATCAAGACGGTGCTGTTCGAGGAGCCCTTCCTCATCTGCGTCGTGCTGATTATCGGCGGCCTCATCCTGCTGGCGCTCGACGAGATGCGGTTTGAGCCGCGCTATACCGACGTGATGCAGTTCCCGCCGATGCTCTGCCTCAAGATCGGCCTTTTTCAGTGCCTGGCGCTGGTGCCGGGCACGTCGCGGTCGGGCGCGACCATTGCCGGGGCGCTGCTGCTCGGTACCGACAAGCGCTCGGCCGCCGAATTCTCGTTCTTCCTGGCGATGCCGACCATGGCCGGCGCCTTCACCTTCGATCTCTACAACAACCGCGACGTGCTGACCGTCGACGATGCCATTCTGATCGGCATCGGTTTCGCCGCGGCCTTCGTCGCCGGCGTGTTCGTGGTGCGCTTCCTGCTCGATTTCGTCAGCCGCCACGGCTTCAAGCTGTTCGCCTGGTGGCGGATCGTCGTCGGCGCGGCGGGGATCGCCGGGCTATGGGTCTATGGGTAGTCGTAGGGTTCGGCTGTCCGGTTGCGCCGACCCGCCACCGATCATTCCCGGTTTTACCGCATCGGCGTCCGGTTAACGCGGTTTCTGTGGTCCGTCTCACCTTTCTCCATCGTCATTGCCCGGTTTATCCGGGCAATCCAATGGCCTTTCGGTATTCAGAAGCGCTTGAATTCCTTCACCAATGCGTTGGCAAGTCGACGGGCCAATGGACCACCCGGATAAACCGGGTGGTGACGAAGGAGGGGTCGGGTGGTGACGAAGGAGGGGTCGGGTGGTGACGTCAAGAGGAGGAGCTAACCCCTATGTCCAAGCTTCGCTTCGGTCGGAAAAACGCCATCACTACAATAGCCTATGACAATCTAGGCCAACTGAACCGGACGCCAGTGAGCTTGTCCCGGCAATCCACACTGACTTTGTTTTCAAGCGGTTAGGCCCTATGGATCACCGGGACAAGCCCGGTGATGACTCCGACAAGAATTGCAATTCGGCGCGCAAGAGCCTCAACCGGACACCAGGGGGACAAGCCCGGCAATGACGGGAAAATGACGTCAGCCGCTGCGCTTGGGCTCGAACTGGCCGTGCGGGCGGTAGCGATAGAGATATTCGGGAAGGATCGCCGACAGCGCGCGCGGCGCAATGCCGAGCCCGGCCAGCGTGCGGCCGTCCCGTTCGGCGGCGGCGGAGACGACATTGTCGGTTTTCAGCATCCGCACCTGATCGAGCGTCAACAGCGGCCGCGGCAGCATTTGCAGCACCCGCGCCTGGATCCGCGCCGCCCAGAACGGGATCGGCAGGAGCAGGCGCCTGCGGCCGATCTCATCGAGCATGATCTGCAACAGCTCCTTGAAGCTGCGCACTTCCGGACCGCCAAGTTCGTAAGTGACGCCTGCTTCGGCCTTGCCGTCGACGGCGCGGGCAACGGCCTCGGCGACATCGCCGACAAACACCGGCTGGAACCTGGTCTTGCCGCCGCCGATCAGCGGCAGTATCGGTGACAGCCGCGTCATTTCCGCGAAACGGTTAAAGAAATCGTCCTCGGGCCCGAACACGATCGACGGCCGCATAATAACGGCGCCGGGGATTGCGGCCCTCACCGCCGCCTCGCCGGCGGCCTTGCTCTGGGCGTAATCGGCGGGCGATTCGGCACCGGCGCCGATCGCCGAAATATGGACCATGCGGTCGATGCCGGCGGCGTTTGCCGCCGCGGCGATCACCCCGGGGCCGCTGCCCTGGATCGCCTCAAACCGCTGCCGGCCGGTCTCGTAGAGAATGCCGACGGCGTTGACGACGGCGCCGGCGCCGGCAATTGCCCGCTCCACCGAAGAGGGATAGCGCAGATTGGCCTGCACGGCGTGGATCTGACCGACCGCGCCGAGCGGCTGCAGATGCTGGGCCAGATCGGGCCGGCGCACGGCGACGCGAACCCGGTAGCCGCGCCGGACCAGGGCGCGGACGACGTGGCGGCCGACGAAACCGGACCCGCCGAAAACGGTGATGATGTCGTCTTTCAAGGCCGAATCGGTCATGCCGTGATCCTCCCCCGGGAAATCGGGCGCCGGGACCCGCGTGACCGTCTCCATAGCCCTTTGCCCTGCGCCTGTACAGCCGCGGGCGCGGACATGACGGGAAAGGCAAGCGCGGGCGACCGCGCAGGTCCCGAAATCCCGGCTTGCCGCCGCCGGTCATCGGGTGCAACGGTAGCGCGGTCCGGGACGGCGGCGCGAGGGGAATCGATGGGCAAGGGAATACCGCAGTGACCGCGCTTCGGGCCTGGACGCTTGCCGTGGCGGTCGCAGGAAGCGGCGTCTTCATCGCGGTTGGCCTGCCGCTGCCCTGGCTGCTCGGGCCGATGTTCGCCTGCCTCGCCGCCGCGCTCGCCGGCGCGCGGCTCGAAGGCTTCGGCCGTTTCGGCGTGATGATGCGCACCATACTCGGCGTCGCCGTCGGCGCCACGATCACGCCGGAGTTTTTCGGCCGGCTCGACGAGATCGGCGGCAGCCTTGCCTTCACGCCGCTGTTCGTCGTCGTCATCGGCCTTGTCGGCTATCCTTATTTCCGCCGCCTGTGCGGGTTTTCCCGCACCACCGCCTATTATTCGGCGATGCCCGGCGGCCTGCAGGACATGCTGGTCTTCGGCGAGGAGGCGGGCGCCGACGTCAAGGCGCTCGGCCTCGTCCATGCGACCCGCATCCTGATCATCGTCTCGATCATGCCGTTCCTGCTCGACTGGGTCTACGGCATCTCCGTTGCCGGCCGGCCGGTGCCGGGCGTGCCGGTTGCCGAGGCCGATTTCTTCGAACTCGCCATGATGGCGGTCGCGGCGATCGTCGGCTGGAAGGGCGGCGAAGCGATAAAACTGTTCGGCGCCTCGATCGTCGGGCCGATGATCGTCACCGCACTCCTCAGCCTTGCCGGGGTCATCACCCACCGCCCGCCGATGGAGGCGATCATCGCCGCGCAGCTGTTCATCGGTATTTCCGTCGGCGTCAAATATGTCGGCGCCTCGTGGCACGATCTGCGCACCACCGTCGTCGCCGCCCTCGGCTATTGCGTTCTGCTTGCGCTGATCGCGTTTGTGTTCGCGAGCATGGTCACCGGGCTCGGCCTGGCGCCGCCGCTCGAAGCGCTGATCGCCTATGCGCCCGGCGGCCAGGCCGAGATGGCGGTCCTGGCGATCATCGCCGGCGCCGACGTGCCGTTCGTCATCGCCCACCACATCACCCGGATCGTGCTGGTGATTCTGGGCGCGCCGGTGGTTGCCAGGCGGCTCCGGGCAGAATGACGCGAATTCGGGAAAACCGGCCGGCCGCCCTTGTCATTTGCCCACTTTGGCGCCAAGGTGCGTGTCCCGAAAATCACTGACCGGTTCCAGGCAGCTCCCCGTAGACCGAATTGCCGGTCCGCCCGGGGAGACGGATTGCAGACGATGAAGATTACAGTCGAGCGCGCCAATCTGTTGCGGTCCATGACCCATGTGCACCGCGTGGTGGAGCGCCGCAACACGATACCGATATTGTCCAACGTGCTGGTGCGCGGCGACGGCGCCGAGCTCGAATTGAAGGCGACCGACCTCGATCTCGAAGTGGTGGAACGGGTGCCGGCCGGGATCGATCAATCGGGCGGCACCACGGTGCCGGCGCACATGCTCTACGACATCGTCCGTAAATTGCCGGACGGCGCCGAGATCTCGCTCAGCGAAGAGCCGGAAAACGGCACGCTGGTGCTCACTTCGGGGCGGTCGCGCTTCCAGCTTCAGGTGCTGCCGGAGGTCGATTTCCCCGACATCACCGCGGGCGAGTTCTCGCACACCTTTTCGCTGCCGGCCTCCGCCCTGAAGCGGCTGATCGACCGCACCCAGTTCGCCATCTCCACCGAGGAGACGCGCTATTATCTGAACGGCATCTATCTGCACGCGATCGACAGCGGTGACGGGCTGAAGCTGCGCGCGGTTGCCACCGACGGCCACCGTCTCGCCCAGGCCGAGGTGACGGCGCCTTCGGGGGCGGAGGACATGCCCGGCATCATCATTCCGCGCAAGACGGTCGCCGAACTGCAGAAGCTGGTCGAGGAGCCGGATACGGATGTCGATGTCGAGGTGTCCGAATCCAAGATCCGCATCCGCATCGATGCCGTCGTGCTCACCTCAAAGCTGATCGACGGCACCTTTCCGGACTATGCCCGGGTCATCCCTGAGGGCAATGACAAGGAAATGGTGGTCGAGCGCGGCGAGTTTGCCAACGCCGTCGACCGCGTCTCGACCGTGTCCAGCGAACGCGGCCGGGCGGTGAAGCTGTCGATCGCCGACGACCGGCTGGTGCTGTCGGTAACCAATCCCGATTCCGGCAGCGCCACCGAGGAGGTCGGTGTCGACTACAGTGCCGAGGCGCTCGATATCGGCTTCAATTCGCGCTATCTGCTCGACATCACCAGCCAGCTTGAAACCGAGCACGCGATCTTCCGGCTCGCCGATCCGGGC
>JANQEG010000120.1 GCA_028278505.1 Rhodobiaceae bacterium | reverse complement strand
CCCCGCCCAGGTCCATCCCTGAGGCAAATCAATCTCCGTCATAAACAGCTTGAATCAGAACGCAGACGATTTGCCAAGAACAAAGTTAGCGCGTATGGGACTTGTTCCGGCAATCCAGGCCGCTGGCTTCGGGAAATGTCGCCTGGATCACCGGGGCGAGCCCGGTGATGACAAGGGGTCGGACGACCCGCAGAACCGACCCAATCGCGCAACACAATGCTCAATCCAGACACCGTCTACTGATAGCAGCCGCACGACCGGGCATGCGCCGCCTGGATGCCGTCGAGCACCGTATCGAGCGGCGTGCGGATCGCGTTGACCCGCGCCTGCGCAACGACGAGATAGTAATAGGTCTCGATCTCCGCCAGCGCCCCGGAAAGCGTCTCACGGCGGCTTCGATCGACGGCCCCGCGCGTCGACAACACTTTTCTCGCCGCCCGGAGCGCGGCGACGGGCGCGAGCCCGCCGGCAACGCCGTTCGCCGTCTGCGCGGCCGCGTTCCCCGTGCCGGCGCGGAGTTCGGCGCCGCGCTGCGTCGCCGCCGCAATCAGCGCGGCGATCGCCGGGCCGATCTCTTCCGGAGATTCCAGTTGCGGCATGGCGCCCGGCGCCGCACCCGCCTCGGCGGTTTCGCTTAAGTGCTGCCACGCCGCGGCGATGCCGGCATTGGCCATCTCCAGCGCCGTTGCCAGCATCGCCTCCACCGCATCGCCGCGCTCACGGACCCGATCGGCATAGGTGTCGAGGAAGCTGACGACGCCGTCCGCACCGGTGCACAGCATCGGATGCCGCGGCTGGCCGAGATATTCGCGCAGGTCCCAGACCATGTGCCGCAAATACCAGCGCGCATCGGCGTTGGTCAGCATGCGGTCGACGCCGCGGCGCCCGGCGGCTGAAGCCGCCAGCCTTATGGTCTTTCGTTCGGCCTCATCGCGGCCCTTGCCGGAGGTGCGGAAGAGGCGTTTTCCCGGAAGCGAACGGTCCGGCGACCGCGACGCCTTCACCGCTGCGCGCAGATCTTCCAGCGGCCCATCGCGCAAGGGCTGCAGCGCGGCGTGGTAGCTTGCCGCGCAATTGGAAACCGGCCATCCGGTTTGCGCTCCATGGGTCCAGAACCCGGCGCCGATCCGCGCGGTCAGAACCGCCGGCGTGACGCCGGCGCCGGCCGCGGCGCTCTGGTCGAGGCGCACCGCGATCGGAAAGCGGCGCCCTTCGCGCGGGGCGAGCCGGTCGATCCGCCAGTTGAGGCCGTCCGGCACCGCCGTCCCGTCGGGCGCCAGCACGATCCGGCCATTGGCGACCCGCACCTGAAGATCGATGCCGGTGATCGGCTCGGCGGCGCCGCTGCGCACCGTCACCAGCACCCGGCGTACCGCGCCGGGGCTGTGGCGGGTGTCGTCCCCGGTCGGCGCATCGCCTATCGCATGTTCTATGGTCACGTAGACCGGCAGATTGATCCCCGGCAGCGCCGCGTTCTCAAGGCGGATTTCGTCGGGCTGATTCGGGTCCGGCCTGGGCGCGGGCAGGGGCGGTTCGACGATCTTCAGCTCGGCCGCGGCCGCGGGCGCGACCGCTGAAAAGACCAGGAGCAAGGCGGCGATCGGGGCGGGAACGCGCAATGTCATCTCCAGCGGGCAGGAGGGTGGTCCGCGGGGGCGACGCTATCCGCGCGGTGGTCGGAACAGATAGATCACGATCCACACCGGGACAACCACCATTGCGCCGAGCGCGATGTTCGGCAGCGCCCATTCGAGCGCCTGCTCGGCGGCGGCGTAGACGCGTTCCGGCGTGATGCCGAGATCGGCAAGCACCTGATCGGCGGAGACGTCGAGATAGGTCAAGACGGCGCCGGCGATCAGCGAGGCAAGGCCGATCTTGATCAGGGTGGACAGGAGCCGGAAGACCATGACCCGACTGTGCTCGCTCAACGTCGCCTTAAAATCCCGAATCGAGGACGTGCGGGATTTTAGAGCAATTTAGCGGCAATTGGCGGGGCGAGGTCAATTCTCTGCCGTGGCGGCGGCGAGGAGACGGTTTTTTGGACGCTGCTACAAACTCGTTTTTTCCTAAACCCCCCTCCCTGTCCCTCCCCCGCAAGGGGGGAGGGGACGGCTACGGCAAGCTCGGCATAACTCCCCTCCCCCTTCAAGGCGAGGGTTGGGGGTGGGGGTCAATTAAAGGCTACACAAACTTTCTTAGCGCACGCCGATTTCCCCTCGTCATCGCGAGCGGAGCGACGCCAGCACAATTGCGCAATACAACGCCGCCGAACTGAACCCGACAGCAACAGAACCCGGCCCGAAATCACCCGACGGCCGGCAGCACCGCGGTCGCCTCGATCTCGACCTTGGCGCCCTCCTCGATGAGGCCCTTGATCTCGATCAGGCTCATCACCGGAAAATGCCGCCCCATCACCCGGCGATAGGCTTCGCCGACCGCGCGCGCCTGATCGAGATAGTGCTGCTTGTCGGTGACGAACCAGGTCAGCCGCGTCACGTTCTGCGGGCCGGCGCCGGCCTCGGCCAGGATCGCGACGATGTTCTTCAGCGCCTGCTCGGCCTGTTCGGTGAAATTGTCGGAGACGACGATCTCGTCTTCGTTCCAGCCGACCTGGCCGGCGATGAAGATAACCCGTCCCTCGGCGAGGATCCCGTTGGAATACCCCTTCGGGCGCGGCCATCCTTTCGGCTGCAATATCTCCATATTCGTCACTCCCTCCTGCCGGCGGCCCCGCGCCGGTCCCGTTGCGGTCGATCTAAATTGGCTTTTAGGGCAGCGCCTCAGGCGCGGTCGGACCGTGCCGCCTCGCGCAGCTTGAAGCGCTGAATCTTGCCCGTCTCGGTTTTCGGCAGGGCCTCGACGAAGCTGATCGCGCGCGGGTATTTGTAGGGCGCGATCGCCTGCTTGACGTGATCCTGCAGCGCCTTCGTCATCGCCGCGCCGGCCCTTTCCGGATCGTGCAGGACGATATAGGCGGCAACGATCTCGCCGCGCTCCGCATCCGGCACGCCGACGACCGCGCACTCGGCCACATCTTCATGGGCGAGCAGTGCATCCTCGACCTCCGGGCCGGCGATGTTGTAGCCGGCGGAGATGATCATGTCGTCGGTGCGCGCGGCGAACCGGAAATAGCCGTCAGCGTCGCGGCTGAACGCATCTCCGGTCAGGTTCCAGCCGTCGCGCACATAGTCGTGCTGGCGGCTGTCGGCGAGATAGCGGCAGCCGGTCGGCCCGCGCACCGCGAGCTTGCCGACCGTGCCGTCCGGCAGCGGCGTCATGTCGTCGTCGACGATCATCGCCTCATAGCCCGGCATCGGCTTGCCGGTGGCGCCGGGCCGCACCTCCTCGGCCCGCGCCGAAATGAAGATGTGCAGCAATTCGGTCGCGCCGATACCGTCGAGAAGCGGAATACCGGTCGCCGCGGTCCAGGCCTCATAGGTCGCAAGCGGCAGGGTCTCGCCGGCCGAGACGCAGAGACGCAGGCTGGAGAGATCGTATGTGCCGGGCGCGCCGCGCACAATATCGGCCATCGCCTTATAGGCGAGCGGCGCCGTAAAGAGGATCGTCGGCCGATGCGCAGCGATGGCATCGAGCAGCAGCGGCGGCCGCGCATCCTCCAGAAGCATGGTCGAGGCGCCGAAGCGCAAGGGGAAGGCGACGAGGCCGCCGAGGCCGAAGGTGAACGCGATCGGCGGCGATCCCATGAAGATGTCGTCGGGCTTCGGCGCCAGCGCATAAGCTGCATAGCCGTCGCACATCGCCAGGAGGTCGCGGTGGAAGTGCATGGTCGCCTTCGGCTGGCCGGTTGTGCCGGAAGTGAAGCCGAGCAGGGCCACATCGTCGCGGCCGGTGATGACCGGCGCAAAATCGCCCGGCATCTCCGCCATGCGCGCCTCAAGCGGGCCTTCACCGGCTCCCGAACCGTCGAACCAGCCGACATGCTCCAACGCCGGATAGCATTCAATGCACTCTTCAAGTGCGTCTCTTAAGCGAATATCGCATAGAGCATGCGTAGATTTTGATTTTTCCGCGATTTTCTTGAGTTCGGCCGCGCGTAAGAGCGGCATGGTCGCGACCGCGACACCGCCGGCCCTGAGCACCGCGAACCAGCAGGCCACGAAGCGCGGATTGTTGGCGCCGCGGATCAGCACCCGGTTGCCGGCCAAAAACCCCATATCGTCGACGAGGATACGCGCGATCCGGTTCGAGGCATCGAGCAACTGGCTATAGGTCAGACGCTCCGCCGGGCTCATAACCGCCGGGCGGTCGCCGAAGCCGCGTGTCACCATCCTGTCGAGCAGTTCTACCGCCGCGTTCATATGGTCGGGATAGCGGAATTCCGGCCGGTCAAGATTGAACACCGGCATGTCGCGCGCACCGGGCAGATTGTCCCGGGTGAAGGTGTCGATATGCACAGTGGGTCCGAGCATGTGTCCTCCGTCTTTCACAATGCGTGTTTCTTGTGTTCAAAGAGTGCCTGGCGCGCGATAACGACCTTCTGGATTTCCGACGCGCCTTCATATATGCGCAGACTGCGTATTTCCCGGTATAATCGTTCAACCACGTTTCCGCTGGTGACGCCGGCGGCGCCATAAATCTGCACCGCCTTGTCGATGACGCTCCGCGCCGTCTCGGTGGCGTTCAGCTTGGCCATCGCCGCCTCGCGGGTGACCCGCGCAGCACCGCTGTCCTTGGTCCAGGCGGCGCGATAGATCAGCAGCGCGGCGGCGTCGATGTCGACCGCCATATCCGCGAGCATCGCCTGAACCATCTGCAGTTCGGACATTGGTGCGCCGAAAAGCTGGCGCGATCCGGCCCGGTCGAGCGCCTCATCGAAGGCGCGCCTTGCCATGCCGAGCGCTGTCGCGCCGACGGTGGAGCGGAAGACGTCGAGCACGCTCATGGCGATTTTGAAGCCGTCGCCGGGCACGCCGATCATAGCCGCAGCCGGGATGCGGCAGTCGGCAAAGCCGATGCGGGCGAGGGGATGCGGCGCGATCAGGTCGATGCGCTCGCGAATCTCAAGGCCGGGCGTATCGGCATCGACGATAAAGGCCGAAAGACCCTTGGCGCCCGGCGCCTCGCCGGTGCGGGCAAAGACGACGTAGAAATCCGCAATGCCGCCATTGGAAATCCAGGTCTTCTCGCCATTGAGCACGAAATGGTCGCCGTCGCGCACCGCCGCCGTCTCGATTGCTGCCACGTCGGAGCCGGAGCGCGGTTCGGAAAGCGCGAAAGCGGCGAGCCGCTCGCCGCGCCGCACCCCCGGCAGAGTGGCCCGGCGCTGGGCGTCACTGCCGAACAGCGACAGGGCGCCCGAACCCAATCCTTGCATTGCGAAAACGAAATCAGCGAGAGGTTCGCGATACGACAGGGTCTCACGCATCAAACAGAGCGCGCGAACGTCCAAACGCGAATCGATCTCTTTCGCATCGGGCGCGCTCAAATTCAGAAACCCGGCTTCGCCGAGCGCGGCAGCGAGCGACCGGCAGGCGCCGTCGACATCGTCGTGGTCGATGCCGCCGAGTTCGGTTTCGGCCCATTCGCGCGCCCGTTCGGCCAGCGCGCGATGCTGGGGTTCGAAGAACGGCCAGTCGAGAAAGCTCCTGTCGGCCACCGCCGCTTCTCCTCAATCGCCGGCAAAGGCCGGCTTCTCCTTGGCGACGAAGGCCGCATAGGCGCGGCCGAAATCGGCGGTCTGCATGCAGATCGCCTGCGCCTGCGCCTCGGCCTCGATCGCCTGTTCGAGCGTCATTGACCATTCCTGATTGAGCATGGTCTTGGTCATCATGTGCGCGAAATTGGGGCCCTCGGCGAGATCGCCGGCAAGCGCCAGCGCGTCCGTCTCCAGCGCCTCGGGCTCGACCAGCCGATTGAAGAAACCCCAGCGTTCGCCCTCCTCGGCGCGCAGGGTCCGGCCGGTGAAGAGCAGTTCGGCGGCGCGACCCTGGCCGATCATCCGCGGCAGCAGCGTGCACGCGCCCATATCGCAGCCGGCCAGGCCGACGCGGACGAACAGGAACGCGGTCTTCGCCCGCGGCGTGCCGAGCCGCAGGTCGGCGGCAAGCGCCACCATGGCGCCGGCACCGACGCACACCCCGTCGATTGCCGCGATCACCGGCTGCGGGCAGGCGCGGATCGCCTTGACCAGATCGCCGGTCATGCGGGTGAAAGCGAGCAGGCCCTTCATGTCCTTCTTAATCAGCGGGCCGATGATGTCGTGGACGTCGCCGCCGGAGCAGAAATTGCCGCCGTTCGAGCCGAACACCACGGCCTCCACATCATCGGCGTAGACCAGCGCGCGGAAGGTGTCGCGAAGCTCGGCATAGGACTCGAAGGTCAGCGGGTTCTTGCGGTCGGGCCGGTTGAGCGTGATCAGCGCCGTCGAGCCGCGCATCTCGAGGGAAAAATGTTGCGGACGATAGTCGGCCATCGCGGTCATCGGTCGCGGTCCTCCAACAGGGATTTCAGGTGGTCGAGTTCGGCGGCGAGCCGCAGCGTGTTCTCCGTCGACAGTTCGCCGAGCAGTTCGTTGACCCAGCGCTCGTGCGCCGCCGCCACGGCCGCGAACTCGGCGCGGCCGCGCTCCGTCAGCCGCACGAAGGTGGCGCGCCGGTCGTCCGGGCTCGGCACCCGGATGATGAGGCCGTCCTCGGCCAGCCGGTCGACGATGCCCGTCACATTGCCGTTCGAGACCATCAGCCGGCGCGACAGCTCAGTCATGGTCAGCCCGTCGCCCTCGCGGTCGAGCGCTGCCATCACGTCGAAGCGCGGCAGCGTCGTGCCGAACTCCCGGCGCATCCGCGCCCGCAAGTGCCGCTCGATGCGCCCCGACGTGCCGAGCAGGCGCAGCCAAAGCCGCAGCCGCGCCTTGCTGCCGCGCGTTGGCGTGCTCGCCGCCCTTTGTCCGCGTCCCGCCATCACATCACCTCGCCGCCGGCCACGGCTATCGCCTGTCCGGTCATTGCCGATGCGGCATCGCCGCAAAGCCAGAGCACCGACGCTGCCACCTCGTCCGGGGTGACCAGCCGCCCTTGCGGATTGGCCGCCGAAAGCGCCCGGCGCGCATCGTCGGCGCTGCGGCCGGTCTTTTGCGTGATCTCGGCGACGGAGCGCTCAAGCATCGGCGTCTCAGTATAGCCCGGGCAGACGGCGTTGACGGTGATCCCTTCGCGCGCGGTCTCCACCGCAAGCGCGCGGATAAGGCCGATGACGCCGTGCTTGGCCGCGCAATAGGCGGCGACGTAAGCGTAGCCTTTCAGTCCCGCCGTGCTGGCGACGGCGATGATCCGGCCGCGCCCGGCCTCGCGCATCGCCGGCAGCACCACGCCGACCGACAGGTAAACGCCGGTGAGGTTGACGGCGATCAGGCGCTGCCACATCGCCGCGTCGGTGCGCTCGAACGGCGCGCTTTCGGCCGCGCCGGCATTGGCAATCAGGATGTCAACGGGGCCGAAACCGGAGACCGCTTCCTCATGGGCGCGCGCAAAACTCTCCGCGTCGGTGACGTCGCCGGTGATCGCCCGGGCCTGATCGAGCCTCGATGCGACCGCGGCGAGCGGCTCAGCCCGCCGGCCGACAAGGCTGAGCCGCGCGCCGGCGCCGGCGAGCGCTTTGGCGATCGCGGCGCCGATCCCGGTGCCGCCGCCGGTAATGAGCGCGTGTCTGCCGGCCAGATCGGTCATCGCTACACCCTGAGCTGCGCTGAGGCTTCCTGCTCCCGCTCGGCCAGCCGCTCAAGCTGGGTCTTGCCGGCGAGATAGGGGTTAGGCCAGTTCTGCTCGCGATAGCCGAGCTTGGCGGCGGCGTGCAGCGTCCAGTAGGGATCGGACAGATGCGGGCGGGCGAGGCAGACGAGATCGGCGCGCCCGGCCATCAGGATCGAATTGACGTGGTCGACATCATAGATGTTGCCGACCGCCATCGTCGCGACCTTGGCCTCGTTGCGGATGCGGTCGGAGAACGGCGTCTGGAACATGCGGCCATAGACCGGCTGCGCCTTTGTCGAAGTCTGCCCGGCGGAAACGTCGATGATGTCGGCGCCGGCATCCTTCAATATCTCGGCGATCCGCACCGAGTCTTCCGGCGTGACACCGTCCGCGCCGACCCAGTCGGTGGCCGAAATCCTGACCGAGATCGGCTTGTCGGATGGCCAGGCCGCGCGCACCGCGTGGAAGACTTCAAGGGGAAAGCGCATGCGGTTGTCGAGGCTGCCGCCATAGTCGTCGTCGCGCTTATTGGTCAGCGGCGTGATGAAGGCGGACATGAGGTATCCGTGGGCGAAGTGAAGCTCGAGCATGTCGAAGCCGCAGCGCTCCGCCATCTCCGTGGAGGCGACGTATTGGTCGCGAATCTCGGCCATGTCGGCCGGGGTCAGTTCCCGCGGCGTCGCGTTCTGCGGCGACCAGGGAATGGCGGAGGGGGCCACCAGCTCCCAATTGTCGGCTGCGAGCGGCACGTCCATCTCCTCCCAGCCGAGCTGGGTCGAGCCCTTCGGTCCGGAATGGCCGAGCTGGACGGCGATCTTCGCCGGCGACTGGGCGTGGACGAAATCGACGATGCGCTTCCAGGCGGCCTCGTGCTCGGGCGCATAAAGGCCGGCGCAGCCCGGCGAGATGCGCCCGGTCGATGACACGCAGGTCATCTCCGTGGTGATCAGCCCGGCACCGCCGAGCGCGCGGCTGCCGTAATGGACGAAATGCCAGTCGCCCGGCGTGCCGTCAGTCGCCGAATATTGCGCCATCGGCGAGACGACGACGCGGTTTTCGAGCCTCAGCCCGCGCGATTCGAACGGCACGAACATCGGCGCCCGCGCCGTGTTCGGCACATGGCCGGTCGCCTTGGCGTCGAACCATTTCTCCGTGTCGCTCAGCCAGCCCGGATCGCGCAGCCGCAAATTCTCGTGGGAAATCCGCTGGCTGCGGGTGAGCAGCGAATAGAAGAACTGCTCCGGCTCAAGGTCGAGATAGCGCTCGATGTCCTCGAACCATTCGATCGAATTGCGCGCAGCACTCTGCAGGCGCAGCACCTCCAGCCGCCGGTCGGCCTCATAGCGGGCGAACGCCGAGGCCATGTCCGGCTCCGAATGCAGATAATCGGCGAGCGCGATCGCGCTCTCCATGCCGAGCTTAGAGCCCGAGCCGATCGAGAAATGCGCCGTCGCCGCCGCATCGCCCATCAGCACGACATTGCCGTGGCTCCATTTTTCGCACAGCACCCGCTGGAAGTTGAGCCAGGCCGAGCCGCGCAAATGCTTGGCGTTGCTCATCAGCTTGTGGCCATCAAGATAGTCGGCAAAGAGATCTTCGCAGGCGGCGATCGACTGCGCCGTCGTCATTTGGTCGAAGCCGAAATTCGCCCAGGTCTCCTCGGAACACTCGACGATGAAGGTCGCCGTGTCGGCGTCGAACTGGTAGGCGTGGACCCAGATCCAGCCGTGCGCGGTCTCCTCGAAGATGAAGGTGAAGGCGTCGTCGAACTTCTGCTCGGTGCCGAGCCAGATGAATTTGTTCTTGCGCACGTCGATATTGGGCTTGAAGACAGCGGCATGAGCGCCGCGGATCCTGGAATTGATGCCGTCGGTGGCGACGATCAGATCATAGCCGGCAAAGGGTTCCAGATCGTCGATTTCGGTCTCGAAGCGCAGTTCGACGCCGAGTTCGCGGGCCCGCTCGTGCAGATCGATCAGCAACTGCTTGCGGCCGATGCCGCAGAAGCCGTGGCCGCCCGAGCGTTGGCGGGTGCCGCGATAATGGACCTCGATGTCGTCCCAATAGGCGAAATGGCTGCGGATCGTCTCCGCGCTCTTCTCGTCATTGGCCTTCAGATTGTCGAGGGTTTCGTCGGACAGCACCACGCCCCAGCCGAAGGTGTCGTCGGGTCGGTTGCGTTCGACGACGACGATCTCGTGGGCGGGATCGCGCAGTTTCATGGAGATCGCGAAATAGAGCCCGGTCGGCCCGCCGCCTATGCACGCGATCTTCATGTCCTCGGCCTCCCTTTGCCGTTTATTGGCCACCGCCGCCGGTGCGCCGTTTTGGCAATCATACACAAAAACATGCAACATGGAAATTTTAAGTATGAAATATTTTTGGCCTTGGGACGCGATAGGTGTTGGCGATGGGCAAAGGGGATTGGAGCGCCGCCAATCCGCGGTGCCGGGAACCGGGACGTGGCGCCAATGGGGAAGCGCCGGCACACGAGAAGTGCCGGGCGCCGGCGGCAAAGCGGGGGGAGGGGGAAAATCGGAGGTGAGGGAAGGTGGCGGGTAAGCCCGAATCTCCGAGCAATATTTAGGCGACGTTCCTATATAGGAGGGATAACGATAAGGGATGAGCGTCGACGCTTTTCCGAAAGAAATCGATGGAGGTGACGTCATGCGCGAGAAGATCCAAAAAATGGTCGAGCGGTTCCCCGAACACGCCGAATCCATCAGGGCGCTCGGCAAGAGCAGCGCCCGGTTCCAGGATCTGTTGTCGGACTTTCACCGCGTCGAACAAAGGCTGGAAAGCCGGCGCGGCGCCGACGATCCGGGCAGCCTCGACGATCTCGAACGCCGGCACAGGAATCTGCGCCAGGAACTGGTGATGCTGATCCAGGGCTATCCGCTGGCCTGAGGGTTTAAGGCCACACGGTGTTGGATGCGACTCACGACAAGGTGGACGACGGGTCGTCATTGCTAGGAGCGAAGCGACGACGCAATCCAGGGCGGCTCGCTCAGCCTGGACTGCCGCGCTCACTGGCGTTCGCTCGCAATGACGAACCGATCGATTTCCGACCGTATAAATCGGGTCGATAATTTCTGCCCCTGGTATTACGCCATCCATACGAATGGCCTATGACGACTTCGGCCAACCAAACCGAACAACAATGCGCTCCCGCGGCCAAGGCGCGGCAACCGAAATGGCCCCGAGACTCGCAAAACCCCGGTTGCCGGCCGTCGTTAAACCCCGATGCCCGCCGCGAACTGCTCCGCCGCTTCGGCCGATTGGGCACCGGCCTGGCGCCGCCGCGCGATCAGCTTCAGCATTGTCGCAATCGTGATCGAGCCGAGGGTCGCCCGGGCGATATCGTCGATCTCGTCGAGCACCTGGCGGAACGCCGCCCCGGCCTCGGTGCGGTCGCCGACCGTGTCGGGCTCGGATTCGGAAATGTTCTCGAACATGGAAATGACGTCGAGCAGCGTCGTGCGCCGCGCATTGCCGCAGAATTTATAGCCGCCGCCGGCGCCGCGCACCGAGCGCACCAGATTGGCGCGGCCGAGCGTGCTCATCACCTTGGCCAGATGATGCGCCGAGATGCCGTAGCGGTCGCCGATCTCGGCGACAGAGAGCTGCCGCTCGGGATCGGCGGCGAGCTCGATCAGCGCATAGACGGCGAGGCGGCTGGCAATCTGCAGTTTCATCTCTCGGCGTTCCCTCGACTTTCCCCTCAGTCGAGATCCTTCTCCAACTGGATATACGGTCCGGCCATCATCCCCTCGGAGCGGAAGAAGGCCATGTGCAGCGAGTTCTCGCGCGGCACCATGGTGCGCATGGTGCGGATGCCGGCGCCCTGGAACTCTTTCGAAATGGCATCGAGCAGGCGCTCGCCGATGCCTTGCAGCCGCGTATCGGGATCGACCGAAAACGCGAACACCCAGCCGCACGGCGCCGACCCGAATTCCCACGCCCGCACTTCGCCGACGATGTAGCCGACGACCCGAGTTTCGCGTCCCGCCTTCGATTCGGCAACGAGGAAAAACCGCTCCTCCGGCCGCCGGTCGCCGTAGCGCTCGAAAACGTCGGACCAGTAGCCCGGCTTGGCGATGCCGGTGACCCGTTCGTCGAGCGCGATCACCGCCGCGATGTCGCCGGCGCGAGCACGGCGAATGGCGAACCGTCCGGCGTCCGGTTTCTCGGCGGTTTTCGTCGAATGGTCCATCGTCAGTCCGTTTCGCTGCCGCTCGTCGGCACCCACCGTGCGCACTAGTTCTTCATATTAGCACGTGCACGGTCAACATTAATGTATATAATGGTACCGAAATAACGATTTAACAATCAAAATCGGAGGAAACCAACGAAATGGCGCGGATCGTCCGGCTCAAGGTCAATGGCAGAGCGCGCAGCGACGCGATCCCGGACAACAGGCTGCTGGTCGATTACTTGCGCGAATCGCTGCGCCTGACGGGCACCAAGATGGGCTGCGACGGCGGCGAATGCGGCGCCTGCACGGTGCTCGTCGACGGCGAACCGCAGCTCTCCTGCCTGACCCTTGCGGCAAGCGTCGACGGTGCCGAGATCGAAACGGTCGAGGGGCTCGCCGTCAACGGCCGGCTCAACGCGCTGCAGCGCGCCTTCCACGAAAAGCTCGGCTCGCAATGCGGCTTCTGCACGCCGGGCATGATCATGAGCGCCGAAGGGCTTCTGCGCCGCAAATCGGCCCCCGACGAAGCCGATATCCGCGCCGCACTTTCCGGCAATATCTGTCGCTGTACCGGCTATGTGAAAATCATCGAGGCGGTCGACGCCGCCGCCGCCGCGCTGCGGGGGCAGCCGGCATGAACATCGCTGCGAAAAACCGCAGCGTCGGCGTTCCGGTCCCGCTCGTCGACGGGATCGAAAAGGTCAGCGGCCGCGCCGCCTACACCGCCGATCTCGCCGCCGATGCGCTCGTCGGCCGGCTCTATCGCAGCCCGGTCTCGCATGGCGAGATCACCCGGCTCGACGTGTCCAGGGCGCTCGCCCTGCCCGGCGTCGTCGCCATCCTCACCGGCGATGATTGTCCGCACGCTTTCGGCATCCTGCCGATCGCCATGAACGAGTTTCCGCTCGCCCGCGGCAAGGTCCGCTATCGCGGCGATCCGATCGCCGCAATCGCCGCCGTCGATGCGGCAACCGCAGAGAAGGCAATCGACCTGATCGAGGCCGAGTTCGCCGAGTTGCCGGCTTACTATTCAAGCAAGGCCGCCCGCGCCGCGGACGCGGTGCTTATCCATGACGACAGGCCCGGCAATCTCGAGCGCGAGGTCCACCACAGCTTCGGCGATGTCGAAGCGGGTTTCGCCGCCGCCGATCTCATCCGCGAGGACGTGTTCGATTGCGCCGAGGTCAGCCATGTGATGATGGAGCCGCACGCAGCGCTCGCCGACTATGACGTCGAGCGCGAGCGCCTCACGCTCCATTCGGTCAGCCAGGTGCCCTATTACGTCCACCTGATGCTGGCCCGCGTGATGGAGATGGATTCCTCGCGCATCCGCGTAGTAAAACCGTTCGTCGGCGGCGGCTTCGGCGCCCGCACCGAGACCCTCAATTTCGAGCTGATCGCCGGCCTGCTCGCCCGCAAGGTTGGCGGCAAGGTGGCGCTGACGCTGACCCGCGAGGAGAGCTTCATCAGCCATCGCGGCCGGCCGCAGACCGATATCAAGCTGAAGCTCGGCATGACCAAGGATGGCCGGTTGACCGCGGCCGAATGCGAGGTCGTGCAGCGTGGCGGCGCCTATGCCGGCTACGGCATCGTCACCATTCTCTATGCCGGCGCGCTCCTGCACGGCATCTACGACATTCCGGCGGTCAAATATGACGGCTATCGCACCTACACCAATCTGCCGCCCTGCGGCGCAATGCGCGGCCACGGCACGGTCGATGTGCGCCACGCGTTTGAATGCATGCTCGACCGCATGGCCCGGCAATTGGGCATGGACCCGTTCGACCTGCGCCGCAAAAACCTGCTCACCGCGCCGATGCGCACCCTCAACGATCTGATCGTCAATTCCTACGGCCTCGACGAATGCATGGATGTCGTCGAAAAGGTCGCCGGCTGGTCCGGCCGGGCGGCCAGAAAGACGCCGGGCAAGGGCTTCGGCATGGCCTGCTCGCATTATGTCAGCGGCGCCGCCAAGCCGGTGCACTGGACCGGCGAGCCGCACGCCGTCGTCAATCTGAAGCTCGATTTCGACGGCGGCGTCACCGCGCTCACCGGCGCTGCCGATATCGGCCAGGGTTCGTCGACGGTGGTCGCGCTCAGCGTTGCCGAGGTACTCGGCATCGATCTCGGCCGCATCTCGGTCGTAGCCAATGACAGCACCGTGACGCCCAAGGACAACGGCTCCTATTCGTCGCGGGTCACCTTCATGGTCGGCAATGCGGCGATCGACGCGGCCCGCAATCTGCGCGACGTGCTGATCAGGGCGGCGGCCGAAAAGCTCGATGCCGCGCCCGAGGACATCGACTGCGCCGACGAGGCGTTCTTCGTCGCCGGCAGCGACCAGTCGCGGCTGACCTTCAAAGAGGTCGTTGCCGCCGCCCTCGTCGACACCGGCACCATCACCGTCAAGGGCACCTATACGGTGCCGCCCGACGCCCAGGGCGGCAAGCACCGCGGCGGCGCCGTCGGCTCGACCATGGGCTTTTCCTATGCCGCCCAGGTGGTCGAGGTCACCGTCGATGAGGAACTCGGCAGCATCACCGTCGACAAGGTCTGGGTCGCCCATGATTGCGGTTTCGCCATCAACCCGCTCGCGGTCGAGGGCCAGATCCAGGGCTCGGTGTGGATGGGACTCGGCCAGGCGCTGACCGAGGAGACCGTCTATGAGAACGGCCTGGCCGTCTCCGGCAACATGCTCGATTACCGGGTGCCGACGATCGCCGATTCGCCGCCGATCGACACGCATATCGTCGAGAGCATCGATCCGAACGGCCCGTTCGGCGCCAAGGAGGCGGGCGAGGGGTCGCTCTCCGGCTTCCTGCCGGCGCTGGTTAATGCCGTCGCCGATGCGATCGGCGTCGACATGGACGAACTGCCGCTGACCCCCGACCGGGTGCTGAAGGCGGTCGCCGCCAAGGCGCGGGCCGAGAAGGCGGCGGCTAAAATGGCTGCCGGGCGATGAGCGAGGCGCTTCCCGAATTCGACCTGGCCCGCCCGGCAACGGTCGAGGAGGCGGTCGCGGCGCGCGCCGGCGCCGGCGATGCCCGCTATCTCGCCGGCGGCACCGATCTCGTCGTCAACATGCGCCGCGGCATCGTCGCTGCCGACCGGCTGATCGACCTGACCGGCATCGCCGAACTCGACCGCCTCGACCTCGACGGCGGCGGCACGGTCATCGGCGCCGGCGTGAAGCTGGCGGCGGTGGCGGAGAATGCCGAGATCGGCGCGCGCTATCCGGCGGTCGCCGAAGCGGCTGCCGTGATCGCCGGGCCGCAGCACCGGAAGATGGGCACCGTCGGCGGCAATCTCTGCCTCGACACCCGCTGCGTCTATTACAATCAGAGCGAATGGTGGCGCCGCGCCAACGATTACTGCCTGAAATACCGCGGCAATGTCTGCCATGTCGCCCCCGGCGGCGACCGCTGCTGGGCGCCGTTTTCCGGCGATCTGGCGCCTGCCCTCCTCATCCACGGCGCCGAGATCGAGATCGCTGGCGCCGACGACCGCCGGCGCATGGCGCTTTCCGACCTCTACACCGATGACGGCGCTGATCACCTCACGCTGGGCGACGGCGAACTGGTTGTCGCCGTCCACCTGCCGGCCGACAATTGGCGCTCGGCCTATGACAAGATCCGCGTCCGCGACTCGATCGATTTCCCGCTCGCCGGCGTCGCCGTCGGGCTGAAGGAGCGGGCGACGGGCGGACCCGAACTGCGGATCGCGCTGACCGGGACCGATTCCCGGCCGGTCCTGGTCGACGGCATCGCCGAGGCGCTTGCCGACGGCTTCGACGATTCGACCTTCCCGGCGATCGAGAAGCGGCTGAAGAAGCAGGTGCAGCCGATGTCGACGACGACGCTGAACGCGCCCTATCGGCGGACGGCGGCGGCCGTAGTGGCGAAACGGCTGATCGCACGGCTGGTCGGGTAAGGCAGGTGATTACTATGGAGCCGAGTCTTTCCGAAAACCGGTTCCCACCCCGATCGAGGCCCTGTCGTGTTCACACATCTCAAAAAGCCGGATACGGCCACGACATCGACCCTGCCCACCTTTCCCGCGAAAAGCCTGTCCCCGCGCAGGCGGGGACGGGAATCCAATTATCCCCTCGATGCGTTATGTCATCGGCTGTTGCGGATTGGAGATTCGGCTGACAAAACAAGCGCTAACGGTGGCGGATCGGCCAATGGACACCCGCTTCCGCGGGTGAGGTGCCGAGAGGCTCTCCCTGCGCGCGGATTTCTTGCGCCCTGAAGCGGCGCAAAGCGGCAAAAAAGCGACTCTCACAGGATCAGGCCCGGGGCAAGCTTTTTCGGCCCGACGCTCTAACCGAGGCCGTCCTCACCCCATCACGTCGTAGCCGGCGTCCTCGATCGCCGCGACGATCGTCTCGCGCGGCTCGTCGGTGATGACGTCGACACGGCCGGTCGGAAGGTCGATCTCCACATTGGCGGCGCTGTCGACCTCGGAGATGACTTTCTGCACGGTCGCGACGCAGCCGGCGCAATGCATTCCCGAAACAGTGAGCGTCAGCATCGTTCATTCGCTCCGATTTCCTTTTGACCCAAATATGAACCTTGCCGTCGCCGGATGGTCAAGCGGTCACGGCGCCTGCTCCAGGATGACGACGGCGAGCGGCGGCAGCGTCACCCGGGCCGATTGGGGTCGGCCATGCGCGTCCACCGGCTCGGTCTCCACGCCCCCGGCATTGCCGAGCCCCGAGCCGCCATAATCGTGGGCATCGGTGTTGATGCGCTCGCGCCACCGTCCCGGTGTCGGCAGGCCGATGCGCACCCCCATATGCGGCACCGGCGTGAAATTGGCGAGCACCGCGACCGCCGGGTCGCCCCATTCGCCGTAGCGGACGAAATAGAAGGCGGACTGGTCGGCGGCGTCGGCATCGATCCATTCGAAACCGCCGCCGCGGCAGTCGCCGCGATGCAGCGCCGGCAGCTCCCGATAAAGCCGGTTGAGGTCGCGCACGAGCGCCTGCACGCCGCGATGCGGCGCCTCAGCGGTCAGATGCCAGTCGAGGCCGATATCGTGGTTCCATTCGCGCCATTGCGCGAATTCGCCGCCCATGAAAAGGAGCTTCTTGCCGGGATAGCTCCACATGAAGGCGTAATAGGCGCGTAAGTTCGCGAATTTCTGCCAGTCGTCGCCGGACATCTTGCCGATCAGCGAGCCCTTACCGTGCACCACCTCGTCATGGCTGAGCGGCAGCACGAAATTCTCCGAAAACGCGTACATCATGCCGAACGTCATGTCGGTGTGGTGATAGCTGCGATGCACCGGGTCGCGCCGCATATAGGCGAGCGTGTCGTGCATGAAGCCCATGTTCCACTTGTAGCCGAAGCCGAGCCCGCCGGCATCGGTCGGCTGCGACACGCCGGGCCAGGCGGTCGATTCCTCGGCGATCGTCGTGATCCCCGGAATGCGGCCGTAAATGGTCTCGTTCATGCGCTTCAAAAAGGCGATCGCCTCGATGTTCTCGCGCCCGCCATGGACGTTCGGCACCCATTCCCCCGGCTCGCGCGAATAGTCGAGATAGAGCATGGAGGCGACCGCATCGACGCGCAGGCCGTCAATGCCATAGACCCGCGGCCAGTAGAGCGCGTTGGCGATGAGGAAGTTGGCCACCTCGCGCCGGCCGTAATTGTAGATGTAGGTGTGCCAGTCCGGGTGAAAGCCGCGCCGCGGATCGGCGTGCTCATAGAGCGCGGTGCCGTCGAACCCGGCCAGGCCGTGTTCGTCATTGGGGAAATGGCCCGGCACCCAGTCGAGGATGACGGCGACACCGGCCGCGTGGAAGGCATCGACGAGGGCCTTGAAATCGGCCGGCGATCCGTAGCGGCTGGTCGGCGCAAAGAGCCCGGTCGGCTGATAGCCCCAGGAGCCGTCGAACGGATATTCGGAGATCGGCAGCAGTTCCACATGGGTGAAGCCCATGTCGGCGACGTAAGGAACAAGCGTCTCGGCCAGTTCGCGATAGCTCAGATAGCGGTTGTTGTCGCCGCGCCGCCACGAACCCAGATGCACCTCGTAGATCGAGATCGGCGCCGTCGTCGCATGCCGCGCCGCGCGGCCGGCGACCCAGTCGGGATCGGGTTCGGAAAGCCCGGAGAGGTCGCGCACGACCGAGGCGGTTTTCGGTGGCGTCTCGGCGCTAAAGCCGACCGGATCGGCCTTGAGCAGCAGCCGTCCGTCGCTTGTGCGGATTTCGTATTTGTAGGCCTCGCCGTCACCGATGCCGGGCGCGAAAATCTCAAAGACGCCGCTCGCCCCGCGCCGCCGCATCATGTGCCGGCGGCCGTCCCAGGCGTTGAAGTCGCCGACGACCGAGACCCGCTCCGCATTGGGGGCCCAGACCGCGAAATGGGTGCCGGAGACGCCCTCATGGACGATTTGGTGGGCGCCGAGCCGCCGGTCGAGATCGAGATGGGCGCCTTCGGAGATCAAATGCTCGTCCAGCGCCCCCAGAACCGGCGCGAACCGGTAGGGATCGTCCACCTCCCAGCTATCGCCGCCGCGCCGGGCCCGGAGTTTATAGGCGAAGCGCGCTTTTTTACCGGCGATGATCCCGGCGAAGAGCCCGCCCGCGTCGACCCGCTCAAGACTGCCGATGACCGCGCCGCCCTCCGCATCGATCACCTCGACCGTCTCGGCACCGGGAATAAGGGTCCGCACCACCAACCGGCCGTCGCTTTCGTGCAGGCCGAGCACCATGAATGGGTCGGGATGCTCCGCCCGCATCACCGGATCGATGTCGGCGGCGGCGATGGGCGCGAGATCCCCGGTGCTGCCGGTGGCCACCTTCATGGACTCCTTAGAACTCAGAGTTCGCCGATCGGCACCCGCCAGATATCGTCGGCATAGCCGCGGATCGAGCGGTCGGAGGAGAACCATCCGACATTGGCGGTATTGAGAATGCCGCGCCGCGTCCACGAATCGGTGTCGGTGAAGGCGTCGTCGATCTGGCGCTGGGTACGGCGATAGGCGTCGAAATCCGCCGTCACCAGGAAGTAGTCGTCATTATAGAGCCGGTCGACGATCATGTGGTGCCGGTGCGGTTCGTCCGGCGAAAACAGGCCCTCGGCGATGGCGGTGATCGCGGCGGCGAGGTCGGGCGTCGATTCGATCCGTTGGCGCGGCGAATAGCCTTCGCTGCGCAGTTCCGCCACCTCCTCGGCCGTCATCCCGAAGATGAAGATGTTGTCGTCGCCGACCCGGTCGCGGATTTCCACATTGGCGCCGTCGAGCGTGCCGATGGTCAGCGCCCCGTTCAGGGCGAGCTTCATGTTGCCGGTGCCCGACGCTTCCATGCCGGCGGTCGAGATCTGCTCGGAAAGGTCCGCGGCCGGAATGATCGCCTCGGCCAGCGAGACGTTGAAGTTCGGCAGGAACACGATCTTGAGCTTGTCCCGCGTCAGCGGATCGGTGTTGACCAATGCGGCGACGTCGTTGATCAGCTTAATGATCATCTTGGCCATGGTGTAGCTCGGCGCCGCCTTGCCGGCGAACACCTTGACCCGCGGCGTGCGGACCGCGTGCGGGTTGTCGCGCATCTCCAGATAGTCCGCGATCGCCTCCAATATGTTCAGCAATTGCCGCTTGTATTCGTGGATGCGCTTGACCTGGACGTCGAACATTGCGTCGGGATCGACGGCGATGCCGGTGCGGGTCTCGATCTCGGCGGCGAGCCGGTGCTTGTTGGTGATCTTGGCGCGGGCGAAACGGTGCCGGAACTCGCTGTCCTCGGCAAGCGGCAGCAGATCCTCGATCCGCTCCAGATCCGAAATCCAGCCGTCGCCGATCGCCTCGATGAGGAGTTCGCGCAGCGGCCGGTTGCACTGGTGGAGCCAGCGCCGCGGCGTGATCCCGTTGGTCTCATTGACGATCCGGTTCGGGAACAGCGTGTGCAGGGTCCTGAACACGGTCTTTTTCATCAATTCCGTGTGCAGCCCGGAAACGCCGTTGACGCGGCGCGATCCGATGAAGGCGAGATTGCCCATATGCACGCTGTTGCC
>JANQEG010000115.1 GCA_028278505.1 Rhodobiaceae bacterium | reverse complement strand
GTCTCGGCCGTACTGCCGGTACGACCGTCGCCAAAGCCCTTGACCTTGAACCAAACCGCCTCCGGCAGAATGGTTCAATCTAACCATGACACGCTCTAGGGAGGCGGCAATGGACGGCCGGGATTTCCGCGCATGGGCGCATCGCGCCGCCGATTGGGCGGCGGATTATCGTGAATCGGTCGCGGATCGACCGGTGCGGGCCCGGACGGCGCCCGGCGAGATCGCGGCCGGATTGCCAAAGGTACCGCCGGAGACCGGCGAGGCGATGGAGACGATCTTCGCCGATTTCGAAACGCTGATCCTGCCCGGCATGACCCATTGGCAGCACCCCAGATTCTTTGCCTATTTCCCGGCCAACGCCAGCCCGGTTTCGATCATCGCCGAATACCTGGCGACGGCGATGGCGGCCCAATGCATGCTCTGGCAGACCTCTCCGGCGGCGACCGAGCTTGAGACCGTGACGCTTGACTGGCTGCGCCAGGCGCTCGGCCTGCCGGCCACCTTCACCGGCGTCATCCAGGACACCGCCTCGACCGCGACGCTGTGTGCCGTCTTGACCATGCGCGAGCGGGCCAACGCCTGGACCGGTAATACGCGCGGGCTCGCCGCCGCGCCGCCGGTCCGGATCTACTGCTCCGACCAGGTGCATTCGTCGATCGACCGCGCCGTGTGGATCGCCGGCATCGGCGCCGACAATCTCGTCAAGCTGCCGGTCACGGGCGCGAAACGGTCGATCGATCCGGCCGCGCTCGATGCGGCGATCCGTGCCGACCGCGAAGCCGGCCGCGTCCCGGCCGGCGTCATCGCCTGCGTCGGCGGCACCAGCGTCGGCGCCTCCGATGACATTGCCGGGGTCGCCGAAATCGCCCGCCGCCACGGCCTTTTCCTGCACGTCGATGCGGCCTGGGCGGGCGCTGCCATGATCTGCCCGGAATTCCGCGACCTCTGGGCCGGCATCGAGGACGCCGACAGCCTCGTGCTCAACCCGCACAAATGGCTCGGCGTCCAGTTCGACTGCTCGACCTATTATGTGCGCGAGCCCGACGATCTGGTGCGGACGCTGGCGATCCAGCCGGAATATCTGAAGACCCACGGCCATGACGGCATCATCAATTACAGCGAATGGTCGGTGCCGCTCGGCCGCCGCTTCCGGGCGCTGAAACTCTGGTTCGTGCTGCGCGCCTATGGCGTCGATGGCCTGCGCCAGATGATCCGCAACCATGTGCGCTGGTCGCGGGCGCTGGCCGACAGGATCGCCGCGACGAAGGATTTCGAGCTCATCACCGCGCCGATGCTGTCGCTGTTCTCGTTCCGCTACGCCCCGAAAGGCGCCGACGATCTCGATGCGCTCAATCTGCGCCTCGTCGAGGCGATCAATACCGACGGCCGCATCTACCTGACCCAGACCCGCGTCGACGACCGCCTCGCCATCCGCTTCCAGGTCGGCCAGTTCGAAACCACCGAAACCGACGTCATGGCGGCCTATGACGTCATTCGGGACTGTGCCGCGGCCGTCGGCGCTGCGACCTGACCGCATGGAGGGGCCGCGCACGTGGCGCGATTCGACGCGCACATCCCCCTTTCGAAGCCGGCCGCAAAATCCTACACTGGCGGTCATGAGCACCGTATCGATCGAGATCAGGCGCGCCTCATGGGGTGATGCGAAGGAGATCGCCGGCGTCCACGACGCCGCCTGGCGGCTCGCCTATCGCGGCATCATCCCCGGTCGCGAGCTGGAAAAGCTGGTGCTGCGCCGCGGCCCCAACTGGTGGGCGGAAGCGATCGACAAGGGCCTCGGCATCATGGTGCTCGAATTCGACAATGCCATTGCCGGCTACGCCACTTTCGGGCGCAACCGCGCCCGTTCGCTGCCCTTTGCCGGCGAAATCTACGAATTCTACCTCGCCCCCAACCATCAGGGCATCGGCCTCGGCAAACGCCTGTTCGCGGCGACCCGGGCCCAGCTCGCCCGGCACAAGCTGAACGGCCACATCGCCTGGGCGCTCGCCGACAATGCCCAGGCGCAAAGCTTCTACGCCCGGCTCGGCGGCCGCGAAGTCGCCCGCGGCAATGAACGGTTCGGCGAAATCGAACTGGTCAAGATCGCCTTCGGCTGGGACGCGTGAACGGGCCGGCTGATGCGGGCGTGCCGGTCCCGACTTCCGCAGAACCCCGACACTTCGACACACAACGCCGCTAACGCCGATGTCCGAATTCACGAAAACGATGGTCATTGGCGGCGGCGCCTGGGGAACGGCGCTCGCCACCGTTGCCGCGCGTGCCGGGCTTGAGACCAGCTTGTGGGCGCGCGACCCGGAGACCGTCGCCGCGATCAACGACAGCAACGAGAACCCGCGCCATTTGCCCGGAATCGCGCTCGACCCGAACATCTCCGCAACCACCGATCTTGCCGCGCTCAAAGACGCCGACTTCGCGCTGTTGGTGACGCCGGCGCAGACGACGCGCGCGGTGGCAGCGCAAATCGCCGGCCATTTGCGGCCGGGCACGCCGGTTGTTCTCTGCGCCAAGGGGCTTGAGCGCGGCAGCGCCAAACGGCTTTCCGAGGTGCTCGGCGAGGTTGCGCCCGACGCTGTTCCTGCCGTGCTGTCCGGCCCGAGCTTTGCGACCGATGTTGCCCGCCATTTGCCGACCGCGGTAACGATCGCAGCGGCCGATCCGGCGCTGTCGCGGCGCCTCGCCGAAGCGCTCAGCCATGCCACCTTTCGTCCCTACGCCTCGGCCGACCTCGCCGGCGTCGAGATCGGCGGCGCGCTGAAGAACGTGCTGGCGATCGGCGCCGGCATCGTCGCCGGCCGCGGCCTCGGCGCCAGCGCCCAGGCCGCCCTGATCGCCCGCGGCTTCGCCGAACTCCGGCGCCTGGCCGCCGCCTTCGGCGCAGCGCCGGAAACGCTCACCGGCCTTTCCGGTCTCGGCGATCTGGTGCTGACCTGTTCGCAGGCCCAGTCGCGTAATTTCTCTTTCGGGCTGTCGCTCGGCCGCGGCGCCGCGGTCGCCGACCTCCTGGCCGAGGGCAAGGCGCTCGCCGAAGGCGCCTATACCGCGGCGGTTGCCGTCGAGATTGCCGCCGCCCGCGGCATCGACCTGCCGATTTCGGCCGCCGTCGAGGCGGTGCTGACCGGACGCACCACGATCGACGAGGCGACCGCCAACCTGATGCGCCGGCCGCTCAAGCGCGAGGGCTAACGAAAATATCGCGAAAAAGTCCCTCGGCTTTGCCTCGGTGTACTTTTTCGCGGGTTACAGACGGACAAATCAGTTCTTGGGGCGGCCCTGCGAACTGATTTGGCATTTAACCCGGCTGATCATGGCCATCGGCCATGATCAGAAAGCAACAAAGTGTTGGCGCATCGCAAAGCCGCCTCAAGATGCGCCAACTCATTGTAAAAAATGAAGAAAAGTACACTGAGCGCAGCGAAGGACTTTTCTTCACGCTCGGCTAGCTCATATACTGACCGCCGCTGGCCGTCAGCGTCGAGCCGGTGATGAATCCGGCATCGTCGGAGACGAGGAAGACGACGCACCGCGCCACTTCTTCCGGCTCGCCGAGGCGGCCGATCGGAATCAGCGGCAGGATCGCCTTTTCGAGCACGTCCTGCGGCACGGCACGGACCATTTCGGTGCCGATATAGCCGGGACTGATCGCATTCACGGTAATCCCCTTGCGCGCGCCTTCCAGAGCCAGCGACTTGGTGAAGCCGAAATCGCCGGCCTTGGCGGCGGCGTAGTTGGCCTGGCCCATCTGCCCCTTCTGGCCGTTGATCGAGGAGATGTTGACGATGCGGCCGAAACCGCGCTCGCGCATGCCTTCCCACACCGGCCGGGTCATGTTGAACAGCGAGTTGAGATTGGTGTTGATGACCGCGTACCACTTGTCCTTGTCCATCTTATGGAACATGGCGTCGCGGGTGATACCGGCATTGTTGACGAGGATCTCGACCGGCCCGAGATCGGCCTCGACCTTGGCGATACCCGAAACGCAGGAATCGTAGTCCGAGACGTCCCATTTATAGACCGGAATGCCGGTCGCCTCGTTGAACTTCGCAGCCGCCTCGTCATTGCCGCCATAGTTCGCGGCAACGCTGTAGCCGGCCTCTTTCAACGCCTTGGAAATCGCCTCGCCGATACCGCGGGTTCCGCCCGTGACAATCGCCACACGAGCCATAGCACTCCTCCCTTTGTCTTTCCTCGGCCGGCGGATTGGGCCCGCCCGACCTTCACCTCACTCGGCGACCGAAACTCAGTCGCGGGCCACGCACATGGCAATGCCCATGCCGCCGCCGATGCACAGCGTCGCCAGACCCTTTTTGGCGTCCCGCTTCTGCATTTCGTGGAGCAGCGTCACCAGCACCCTTGTCCCGGACGCGCCGATCGGATGGCCGATGGCAATGGCGCCGCCATTGACGTTGACGATGTCGGTGTTCCAGCCCATGTCCTTGTTGACCGCGCAGGCCTGCGCCGCAAACGCTTCATTGGCTTCGACCAGATCGAGATCGGCGGTCGTCCAGCCGGCCTTTTCCAGCGCCTTGCGCGAGGCCGGGATCGGGCCGGTTCCCATGATCGAGGGGTCGACGCCGGCATGGGCCCAGGAGACGATCCGCGCCAGCGGCGTCACCCCGCGCTTCTCCGCCTCCGCGGCGGTCATCAGCACGACTGCGGCGGCGCCGTCATTGATGCCCGAGGCGTTGCCCGCCGTCACCGATCCTTCCTTGTCGAAGGCCGGGCGCAGCTTCGCCACCTGGTCGAGCGTCGCGCCGTGGCGGATATATTCGTCGTCCTCGACGATCACGTCACCCTTGCGGGTCTTGATCGTCACCGGCGCGATCTCGTCCTTGAACTTGCCGGCCTTCTGCGCCGCCTCGGCCTTGTTCTGCGAGGCGACCGCAAACGCGTCCTGCTCGTCGCGGGTGATCTGCCACTGCTTGGCGACGTTCTCGGCGGTGTTGCCCATGTGATAGCCCTGGAAGGCATCGAACAGGCCGTCTCTGAGCATGGTGTCGACGAATTCCAGCCCGCCCATTTTCTGGCCGTTGCGCAGATGCGCGCAATGCGGCGCCTGGCTCATCGATTCCTGGCCGCCGGCGACGACGATCGCAGAATCGCCGTTGAGGATCTGCTGATAGCCGAGCGCCACCGAGCGCAGGCCCGACCCGCACAGCTGGTTGACGCCCCAGGCCGGCGCTTCGACCGAAATGCCGGCGCCGATGGAAGCCTGGCGTGCCGGATTCTGGCCCTGGCCCGCGGCGAGGATCTGCCCCATGATCACCTCGTCGACCTCGTCGGGAGCGACCTTGGCCCGGTTCATCGCTTCCTCGATGGCGACCTGACCCAGATAATGCGCCGACACCGACGACAACGCGCCACTGAAGCTGCCGACCGGTGTTCGCGCCGCACCGGCGATGACGATTTCTTCGCTCATTGACCACTACCTCCGGGGAATCTGGTTCTGACAACAGGGCAGATCGGGTCGGCGGGCACGCAAACGCCGCTGCCGCCCGGTGAAAATCGTTCGAACAATAAGGACTGCCGCGGCCCGGCTGTCAATTCTGCATTCGACCGGCGCCTTGCGGACGACTTTTTTCAAGCCACCGGTAAGGTCCGCTCCGGCGGGCATCGACAAATGAGATAAAAGTGTAGCCCGCGCCAAGGAAAGCCTTTAAGGTTGCAGTGCGAAAACGGCCCTGCGGCCGCCAATTATTTTTTTGTATACAAGACGGGATCGGCGAGCGATGGCGAAAACGGCACAGCCGACGGTGATCAAGAAATACGCCAACCGGCGGCTCTACAATACCGGCACGAGCACTTACGTCACCCTCGAAGATCTCGCCCTGATGGTGAAGAACGGCGAGGATTTCGTCGTCTATGACGCCAAATCCGGAGAGGACATTACCCGGTCCGTGCTGACCCAGATCATATTCGAGCAGGAGAACAAGGGGCAGAACCTGCTGCCGATCGCGTTCCTGCGCCAGTTGATCCGCTTTTACGGCGATTCCCTGCAGAACGTGGTTCCGAGCTATCTCGAATTCTCCATCGACTCGCTGACCCGGGAACAGGAACGCATCCGCGAGCAGATGGCCAATGCCTTCGGCGGCAATCCGTTCGAGGCGATCGAGGGTCAGGTGCGCCGCAACACGGAAATGTTCGAGCGGGCGATGCGCATGTTCCTGCCGTTCAGCTCCGGCAAGCCGGAGGCCGGGGGCGAGGATTCCGCCGCCAAGCCGGTGGCGCCCAACGAACTGGATATGTTGAAGAAGCAGCTCGCCGACATGCAGGAGCGGCTCGATACCATCGCCGGCGACAAGAAGGCGTAAATCTATTCAGAAGCCGTTGCCTGCCACGGCTTCTGCATGTGCGCGGCGCCGCAATAATGCCCCTGCAGGAGGTCGATCCCCCAGCCGCGCAATATGTCGACGGTGCGCTCGTCACCGACCCATTCCGCCACGGTCTCGATGTCGAAGGTCTTGGCGAGCTCGATCAGGGTGCGCACGAAGACCTGGTCTTCCGGCGATTCATGCAGCCGCTTGATGAAGCTGCCGTCGATCTTGACCATGTCGATGTCGAACAGCTTCAGGTTGCGGAACGAGGTGTAGCCGGCGCCGAAATCGTCGATCGCCACCCGGCAGCCGAGGTCCTTCAGCGTCTCGATGAAATGGCGCGCCGCATCGATGTCGTGCAGCGCCATGGTTTCGGTGATCTCGACGGTGAGCCGCTCGGCGACGCCGCTGTTCGGCCGCAACTGCGCGGCCAGATAGGACAGCCAGTCGGGATTGCTCGCGGTCGCGCTGGTGAGGTTGACGGACAGTTTCGCCTCCGGGCTTTCGGCGAGGTCGGCGAGCGCCAGCTCCATCGCCCGCTGGTCGATCATGCGGTTGAGCCCGAGCTTTTCAATCAGCGGAATGAACGACTCGGCCGGCGCCGTCGTGCCGTCGCTGCGGTCGAGCCGAAGCAGGCATTCGTGATATTTGACCGTGCCGCTGACCGCATCGACGATCGGCTGATAGGCGAAACGGAAGAGCTGCTTCTTCAGCCCGGAGACGACCTCACGCGAGACCTCGATATTGCGCCGCCGCTCCTCCTCCCGCGCCTTGGACGGCCGGAACACGACGTATGATCCGCGCCGCTGGCGCTTGGCCTGGTCGAGCGAATCGAGCGCCCGCGCCGTTGCTTCCGCCGGCGACTGCGCATAGCGCGGAATGATGACGCCGCCGATGGTGACGCTCGCCGCCACCGGCCCGGCGGCGGTGTTCACGACCTCGCTGCGCATCGCCTCGATCAGGCGCCTGGCGGCGACCGTAATGTCGTCGTCGCCGCAATTGTAGAGCATGATGCCGAACTTGTTGCCGGAGTAGCGGCCGATCGCGTCGCCGCCGCGTAAGCGCGATTTGAGGCGCCGCGCCGCGACCGCGATCACCTCGTCGGCGATCTCGTAGCCGTAGCAGTCGTTGATGACGCTGAGATTGTCGATCGCCGCGATCATCAGCCCGCTCGAGGTGTTGAAGCGCTTGGCGTTCTCCATCGTCTCGTTGAGGATCTCGACGAAGCGGGCGCGGTTGAACTGGCCGGTCAGCTCGTCATAGCGCGACAGGAACGCCAGCCTCTGCTCCTGCTCGTAGCGTTCATTGATGATCCGGATGGCGCCGTGCGCCTTGACCGGCCGGCCGTCGGCGCCGGCGAACCAGCGCCCGGTATCTTCGATCCACAATTGCGGGCTGTTGCCGCGGCCCTTCGGCAAGAGCCGGTATTGGAGCTGATAGGCGACGCCGCCGCCGGTATCCTTCTCGCTGGAATAGACGACCGCGTCATAGGGGCTGGACATGTTTTCCGGATCGAGCAGCGCGGCGTATTTGCGGCCGGAGGCGATTTCGCCGATGTCCTTGATGAGCAGCACATCGGTCGCATTGCCGCCCCAATACAGGGCATCGTCGACGATCGACCATTCATAGATGACTTCGCCGAGCGAGTTGAGGATCTCGCGCTCCGAGACGACCGACCGCCGCTCCGGCCGCGCCGCCACCGGGGCCTCGTCCTCGGCCACGAAGTCCGTCGGTTGTGTCGAGGAAATTGCGTATTTCATCATGTCCCACCCGTGATCGCCGCCGGAACACCCCCCCAGGACAGGTTCGTCGGATTTTCGATCCCGTCCGCATTGCGCGCCACGATAGTCGGCAATCCTTAAAAAAGAGCGGGCGCCGGAATCCCGGAAAAGCCGTTCGTTTCAGCGTTGCGTCGCTATGGTTAACGGAACCTTGCCGGACTGGCCCGGGCCTTGCTCCGTCAACGGCAACAGCGGCGATCCGGGCGATCGACCGTGCCAAAATGAAACGGTGGAGCGAGGCGGCAATGAGAATCGACAGGACCACGGGCCATAACGCGTCGAAGGCGATCCGGCGGATCGCAGCCGCGGCCGCGACCGGCGACAATGGCGGGACGCCGGAGCCGTCGCAGCCGGCCAGCACACCGGCAGCGGCCAGCCTGCCGGTCCCGCTTCGCGCATCGCCGCGGTCGACGGCCGGACATGCCCACCGCGTGCGGTCGAACAGCGCCGTCCTGGCGCAACTGATCGCCGGACAGCTCGGCATGGCCCAGACCCGCGCGAAACGCCGCAACGGACCTGCAGAGACCGCCGCCGCTTATGCGGCCGTGTCGGCTGGTTGCCCGCCGGCGCCGGGCCGTCGCGTCCACAGGTGTGCCTGACGCCTCTTAGTAACCCATGGCGGCGCCGTCCTTGCGCGGATCGGAGCCGCCGACGAGGACGCCGCGGGCGCGATCGATCAGGATCGCCTGGCCGCCGCCCCAGGGCGCCGGTGCCCGTCCGACGACATGGCCCATTCTCCCAAGTGCATTCAGCGTCTCCTCGGCAATGCCGGCCTCGGCGCCGATGCGCCCGTCATCCTCCCAGAACACCCGCGGGGCGTCGATCGCCTGCTGAACGTCCATGCCGAAATCGACCACATTGGAGATGAAATGGGCGTGACCGCAGGGCTGGTAGGCGCCGCCCATGACGCCGAAACTGATCTCCGGCAGGCCGTTGCGGAACGCCATTGCCGGAATGATGGTGTGCATCGGCCGCTTTCCCGGCCCGATGACGTTGGGATGGCCCGGCTCAAGGGTGAATGAGGCGCCGCGGCTTTGCAGCGCCACGCCCCATTCGGGCGTGACGATGCCGGTGCCGAAGGCGCCGTAGAGCGAATTGATCAGCGAGACCGCGCGCAGATCCTCGTCGACGACCGTCAGATAGACCGTATCGGTCCCCCGCGCCGGCAGTTGGGGCGCAAGGCTCTCGGTGCGATGTTTGGGATCGATCAGCCGCGCCGCTTCGCGCGCAAAGGCCTTTGCGACGAGATCGTCGACCGCGACCGTCATCGCTGCCGGATCGCCGATCGCCGCATCGCGGCAGCCATAGGAAAAGCGCGCCGCCTCGATCTCCAGATGAAGCCGCGCCGCGCCGTTCGGATCGAGGCCTTTCATCTCGAAAGTTTCGAGAATGTTGAGCAGGATCAGCGCGACGATGCCCTGGCCGTTCGGCGGCAGTTCGGCGATGTCGAGACCGCGGTAATCGCTGAAGACGGGCGCCACCGGGGTCACCTCGACCGCGGCGAGATCGTCGAGCGCAAGCAGCCCGCCATGATCTTTCGCGGTCGCCACAATCTCCTCGGCAATCGGTCCGTGATAGAAGCCGCTTGCGCCGGATTTGGCGATCTCGCGCAGCGTGCGGGCCAGCGCCGGCGCCCGGTGCATCTCGCCGGCGGCCGGCGCCCGGCCGTCGATCAGATAATGGCGCCGGGCGCCCGCATCCCGCGCCAGCCGGTCGACATGGCCGGCCCAGTCATGGGCGACCCGGGGCGCCACCGGAGTGCCGTTCTCGGCATAGGCGATCGCGTCCTGAAAGAGATCGGCCAGCGACCAGCGGCCATGGGCAAGCTGGATCGCCTCCCAGGCGGCGACCACGCCGGGCACCGTCACCGCATGAATGCTGTGCTCCTCGATGGCCGCGATATTGCGCGCGCGGAAATGATCCGGCTCGGCCGCAAGCGGCGCGCGCCCCGAGCCGTTATAGCCGTGCACCGAGCCGTCGGGCTCGGCGATGACCGCAAAGCCGTCGCCGCCGACCCCGGTCATATGCGGTTCGACCACGGTGAGCACCGCGGCGGCGGCGATTGCCGCATCGATCGCGTTGCCGCCGCGCCGCAGCACGTCGACGGCGGTGGCGGTCGCCAGCGGATGCGAGGTCGCCGCCATGCCGCGCGTCGCCATGACCGGCGAGCGGCCGGGCCCTTGGAAATCCCGCAGCATCGCCACGAAAGACCTAGAAGCCGTGGCCGGGGCCGACCGCGACATCGCGCCGCGCCGCGCGGATCGTCACCGAATAGCCGGCAATCACGTCGATCAGGGCCATCGTCGTGATGATGAAGAAGACCGCGGTCGCCGCCGCGCCGACGAGCAGGAATTCGACCAGGAAGACGATGAACACGATCGTCGACAGCAAATGGTCGACGATCGAGCCGGCGCCGGTGCGCGTCGCCTTGAGGATTTCCACGAACAGCAGCACCAGCGCCACCAGCACCAGGACGTCGCCGATATCGAGGCTGAACCGGGCGCCCGAGATCATGTCGATGGCATAGACCGGCCAGCCGAACGGGTCTCCGCCGCCGCGCCCGAGCACGCCGAAAGCGATGAGATTGTAGACAATGAGCGGGAAGATCAGCAGGGGAATCGCCAGCAGCATTTTCGGTCTCCGGAAGCGTTGCGGAAGATTCGCGTCAGACCGATCTTATAGGCAATACTCGGGACAGTGGTACAAATCCGACCAGGACCGACAATGTCGCGCACACCGCCCGCCGAGCACCATGACGAAGCCGTTCCTCCCGCCGGCATCACGCTTGCAGCGGCCGTATCCGGGCGCCGTTCAATTCGGCGGTTCCTGCCCGATCCGGTTCCGCAGCGGACGCTCGCCGAGATCCTGGCGCGCGCCGCCCGCGCCCCGAGCGGAACCAACACCCAGCCCTGGCTCGTCCATGTGGTGAGTGGCGCCGCCCGCGACCGCGTCGCCGCCGCGGTGACCGAGGCGGCGCGCAATGGCATCCAAAGCCCCGATTACGACTATCACCCGATGGAGTGGTTCGAGCCCTATCTCGGCCGCCGCCGCAAGATCGGCTATGACCTCTATGATCTGGTCGGCATCGACCGGCGCGACCACGCCGCCCGCAAGGTCCAGAGCCTGAAGAACTTTTCCTTTTTCGGCGCGCCCGCCGGGCTGTTTCTGACCATCGACCGCCGGCTCAAGCCGGCAAGCTCGATCGACATCGGCATGTTCGCCGCAACGCTGATGCTGACCGCCCGCGATTTCGGCCTGGAAACCTGTCCCCAGGCCGCCTGGGTCTGGTATGGTGGGCTGGTGCGGGAAACGCTCGGCATCGGCGACGATCAGATGCTGCTGTGCGGAATTTCGATCGGCCGGCCGGACAGAAACGCGCCGGAAAACCGGCTCGCGACCGAGCGCGCGCCGGTCGAGCAGTTCGCGACCTTTTACGATGAGTGACGGCGCGGATGCGCCCGACCCCGGACCCGGGCTAGGGGATGCACACTTCTTGCCGATTTGCGCCGCTCTGGGTGGGAAAGATCTGCGCACAAAGCGAACTTCTTGGCACCTCACCCGCGAAAGCGGGTGTCCAATGGCCGATCCGCCACTGTTAGCGCTTGTTTTGTCAGTCGAATCTCCAACCCGCAATAGCCGACGACAGTGCGTATCGAGAGGAAAATTGGATTCCCGCTTTCGCGGGAAAGGTGGGCAAAGGCAAGGTCGCGCCAAATGGCCATCGCATCAATTCGGCGACGTTCGAACACGGAATTTCCCCGAAATTCGACGTGTCAGGCGATCGATCGATGTCGTGCCGGGATGCGGCTTTTGAGATGTGTGAATACCCTAGCGACCCGGGGGGGGAACGTTCGAACCCGAAGGGTTCGCAAGGCCGAACGGCCGTCGCGCGGCCGCAAGTCGGATGTTTCCGACTTGCTCATTCTTGACCGGTGGCGCGGGAAAACCCGCGCCGGGGACCCCCCCGTCGGAGCCGGTGTGCGGAGCGAACTCGGCGTGAGACAGATAATGGCGGAGTGAAGGGGATCAGAGCTCGCGGCGGTGGATTGCGGCCGACAAAGCCGAAAACGCCCGGGCGATCCCGGTTCCGTCCTTGGCGCTGGTCCTGATGGTCACGTCCGGCTCGACCGCATCGGCGATATCGGGCACCGGTTCCTCGCCGGTTGCCAGATCGACCTTGTTGAGCAGCAGCGCGACCGGCCGGCCCGGCATGACCTCGGCGAAGCGGCCGATCAGGCGGGTGGCGGTGTCGACCGATTCCGGGTCGGTGATATCGGCGACGACGACGGCCGCCGCCGCGCCCTTTATGTAGACGGTCGAGAACATCGCCATGCCGAAATCGCCGTCGGTATCCCACAGCACCATGCGCAAGGACTGCGGCTGGCCCTCCCATTCGAACGGACAGTCATAGGTATAGATGTCGACCCCGATCGTCGCCTTATAGGCGGCATCGAACCGATTGAAGATGAGCCTGTGGGTGATCGAGGTCTTGCCGACGCCGACGCCGCCGATGATCATTATTTTTTTTGCCGTTCCGTTCACCGGTCATTCCCCGATAAAGACGATTTCAAATCCGACGCGACGATTGGCGCTGTCGGGACCGAACGAATCGGAAAGCGATGCTGCTTCCGGTCGTCCGACCACCACAAGACGCTCCGCTGAAATGCCCAAGGTTAAGAGTTCGGCAGCAACCGCGCTCGCCCGGTCGCGCGCGACCCGGCGATTGGCCGACGCACTGCCCGACGCGTCGGCATATCCGACGATGCGAATTCGTACACTCGGCAACTCCCTTAACAGGCCGACAAGCTCTCTCAGCGTCTCGCCAGCGGCTTCATTGTTACGGAATTCGACTCCGTCGGCAAAGAAAATTGATTGTCTTTCAACAAATTCCGACAATTTCCGGGTCGGCCTGTTGTAATCCGCGACAAGTGCAGAGAACTCGCTCTCCACTTTGGCGAGATCGTCTGCCGCAGCCTTGCCGGCAAGTCCCGCGTCAAGTTCCGCAAGGCCGGCGGCGAGCGCCTGGAGGTCATTGCCAATACTTCGTGCAATGTCCGCGATCCTTCTACGCGACGCCGTATCGGTCGCCGTCAGGCGCTGTTCGAGGCCGCCGATTGCGGCTGCGACTGCATCGAGCCGGCGCACCAGCGGATCGATGGCCGCGTCTCGATCGGCGCCGACGGCGTCATGGAACGCCAGAAGCTCGGCGCGCAGTTCATCGGCGCTTTGCGCAAGCCCGGCAAGCGTCCCCTCCAGACCGGCGAGCATCGCATCCATCGCCGAAAGACGTTCGCCGATTTCAGCCGTGCGGAATTCGGCGCCGGCAATTTCGCGCCGAAGTTGCCCCGAAGCATCGACGATAAGCCGGCTATCGATCGTGTATCCGGCCGCTATCCGTTGCGCCTCGACTTCGACGTTGCGGCGGGCGCGGAGGCTCGGCGCAATGCCGCGAAGGCGAACGGTGCCGGCATCGCGATCGTAGCGGGCGACCAGCGGATAACCGCCGAACTCGGGATAGGATTCCAGCGCCGCAAGCTGGCGGTCGAGGCGCACCGTTTCCAGTGTCCGCGCGGCCCAGTACCCGGCAAGCGCAAGAGCGGCGATGACGGCGGCCGCAACGACGACCTTGCCGATCGCATTGCCTTTGCGCGCCTCGCCGGGCGCGAGCCCTTCGTCGATCCGCTCTTTCAGCGCCGACAGTGCCGCGCCGTGGTCGATCGTGCCGTTGCGGCGGGCTTCAGCCTGGTCGTCGAGGAAGGCCATGAAGGCATCATCGATCACCTGCTCGATCGCCGGGCGCGTCGCGCCGATCCCAATCGCCGCCACCGTCAGGCTCGGCGAAGCGCGCAGGAAGACCATGCGGCCGCCGAGATCGATGCCGCGCAGATCGCCGCCCTCGGCGGCAAAGGCCTCATGGGAAAAATCGATGATCGCCGTCAGCAGGCCGCCGACGAGGTCGAGGTCGGCCGCCGTGCCGTTCGGCGTTTCGGCGCCGTCCGCCCCGTCGGGGACGTTCGCGAGCAGCGTGCCGTCCTCGCGGTCGATCAGCAGCATCTGCTGAACGTGATAGGCGGTCGCCTCGGCCAGCACCAGTTCGGCCAGCGGCCGCCTGGTGATCAGCGCCTTCAGCCGCAATTTCCAGAGTTGCGGCGACAGCACCGCCTCGATCCTGTCGTTGACCTCCTGGAGGAACTGCCGAAACGCCCGGGCAACGGCGGTGGCGACGAGGCGCCCGGTGATCGGATAGAGCGCCTCGACCATCATGTCCTTGGACTGGGAAATCTCCTGGCGGATCGCCGCGACCACCAGCGGCGAGACGGCGGCGGCAAGCTGGCGGTGATTTTCGACCTCGGCGCGGCGCAACGCGGTGACAAGGGAGGCGGCAACCGCGCTCTCGAACCGTTCGTCGGAGCCGTAGCGGGCGTCGAGATCATCGACCTTCTCGCCGAGGGAGTCGATTTTCCGCCGTTCGTCCGCGAACAGCAGTTGCTTCAGTTTGGAAAACTGTCCCGTCGGCTCATTCGTGTGCCGCATCGTCCGCTGCGCCATTGTCGCCGAGCTGCGCGATCTGCTGACCGACGGATTCGATCGCCGCGCCGATCGAGACGATCACCGCGTTCTGCTCTTCCTTGGTTTCGCGGCTGAGCTGATCGACGCGCTGCTCGATCCGGTCGAGGCGGTCTTCGATCTCGGTGCGCATGGCCTCCATTTGCCGGCTTAGCTTGTCGAAGTGGTCGTCATTGGTCCGCTGCACTTCGCCGAACAGGAGCTCGCGCACCTGCGTCATCGCATCGGAGACACCAGCGCCCTCGGCCGATGGATTTTCGCGCTCGCGGTCTTCGTCGCCGATTTCGCCAATGGCGGCGTCCGGCGCGTTATCGGCACCGTTACCGGAACCGCTTTCGTGGTGGTCTTCCGACATCTGGTCCGCTCCCAGTTTAACTCCCCCGGACAATACGCCGCATCATAGCGGCTCAATCGGGGCCGGAAACGGTAAATCCGAAAAATCCGCGGTTAAGGTTGATGGGCGCGGCAGTTTCGATCGCAGATTCGACCTCTATTCCCCGGCGGCGCCGGCCGGAACCTCCTCCGCCTCGGTCTCCCGCAGCACATAGGCCGATCTGCTCTGCGCATTGGTCCGGCCGATGCTGGCGTAGACGAAACCGTGCCGTTCGATCTCCTCGGGCTGGTAGATATTGCGCAGATCGACGACGATGCGGCCGCGCATGATCTCGGCGAGCCGCTTGAAATCGAGCGCCCGGAACGCATCCCATTCGGTCACGATGACCAGCGCGTCGGCGCCCTCGGCGCAGTCATAGGCGCTGGCGGCAAAGACGACGTCGTCGAGCAATTGCCGCGCCTGATCCATTCCGGCCGGATCGTAGGCGTGGACCCGCGCCCCGGCGTCCTGCAGGGCGCGCACGATCGACACCGCCGGCGCCTCGCGCATGTCGTCGGTGTTCGGCTTGAAGGTGAGGCCGAGGACGGCGATCGTCTTGCCGAGAACCTTGCCGCCGCAGGCCGCCGTCACCTTGCGCGCCATCGCCCGCTTGCGGGTATCGTTGACGGCGATCGTCGTCTCCACCAGCCGCAGCGGCGTCGCCGCGTCCTGCGCGGTCACCACCAGCGCCTGGGTGTCCTTGGGGAAGCACGAGCCGCCATAGCCGGGTCCGGCGTGCAGGAATTTGGAGCCGATCCGGTTGTCGAGCCCGATGCCGCGCGCCACCTCCTGAACGTCGGCGCCGGTGGCCTCGCACAAATCCGCGATCTCGTTGATGAAGGTGATCTTCATCGCCAGGAAGGCGTTGGCGGCGTATTTAATGAGTTCGGAGGTGCGGCGCGCGGTGAACAGAAGCGGCGCCTGGTTGAGGTAGAGCGGCCGGTAGACCTCACCCATGACGACCCGGGCGCGCTCGTCATCGGTGCCGATGACGATGCGGTCGGGGCGCTTGAAATCGGTGATCGCCGCACCCTCGCGCAGGAATTCGGGATTGGAGACGACGGCGAAATCGGCGTCGGGATTGGTCTCCCGGATGATCCGCTCGACCGCGTCGCCGGTCCCCACCGGCACCGTCGATTTGGTCGCCACCACGACGAAATCGTCGATCGATCGGGCGATCTCGCGGGCAACCGTATAGACGTGGCTGAGGTCGGCATGTCCGTCGCCGCGCCGCGACGGCGTGCCGACGGCGATGAAGACGGCTTCGGCATCGGCCATCGCCGCCTTCAGATCGGTGGAAAAGTTGAGCCGCTCCTCGGCCAGGTTCTTTTCGACCAGTTCGTCGAGACCCGGCTCGTAGATCGGGATGCGACCGGCCCGCAGCGCGTCGATCTTTGCCGCATCATTGTCGACGCAGGTCACCACATGGCCGAAATCGGCAAAGCACGCCCCTGAGACGAGCCCGACATAGCCCGCGCCGACGAGGACAATTCGCATGGCTCTTTCCTATCCGCTTTCGGTCCGAAGACTGCGCCGGCCGGACGCCGCCCCTTGTCGGCGCGCCTCCGGGCCTTCGTCCGGCATTCTCTAGACCAGCGGCCCGTGCTCTTCAACCCGGCGCCCGGCGCGACACGACTGCGCGCATCCGGGAGGCGGCGAAATGGCCGGTCCGTCCCTTTCCGCCGCAGCGCCGCTCAGTCGAGATATTGCCGCAGCGTCTGCCAGATCGCATCGACCGTATCGAGATAGCGCTTGTCGCGGCGCAGCGCGTCGGTATCGCCGCCGCGCGGCAGGTCCGGCGTAATCACCGACGAGACCCGCGCCGGCCGCGGCGTCAGAAGCGCGATCCGGTCGGAGAGGATGACCGCCTCCTCGATCGAATGGGTGACGAAGACGATCGTCTTCTGCGCGATCCCAGCAAGGCCGAGGAGGTCTTCCTGGAATTTCCGCCGGATCTGCTCGTCGACGGCGGAAAACGGCTCGTCCATGAGGAGCACCGGCGCGTCGACCGCAAACGCCCGGGCGAGGCCGACCCGTTGCCGCATGCCGCCGGAAAGCTCATGGGGAAGCGCATTCTCGAACCCGGCAAGGCCCATTTCGGCGATATAGCGCCGGGCGATCTCTTCGCGCGCGGCCCGTGCCGTGCCGCGCAGTTCGAGGCCGAAGGCGACATTCTTCAAGACGCTCGCCCACGGCATCAGCGCCACATCCTGAAAGACGAAGGTGCGGTCGGGCCCCGGCCCGGTCACCGGCCGCCCGTCGACGGTCACGGTCCCGGAGGCGGGCGCGATGAGGCCGGCAATGATCTTCAGGATCGTCGTCTTGCCGCAGCCGGACGGCCCGAGCAGCGTCGTCAGCCGGCCGGCGGGAATGTCCAGCGATAAATTGTCGAGCACGGGCCGGTCGCCGGCAAAGGCCATCGACACCTTGTCGAGCCGGATTGAGCCCGCGCGGCCCGGGGATCCGGTCGCGCGGCCGGTCGTTTCGGTCATTCCCGCACCGGCCTTTGGCCTCAGCCGGGCAGCACCGCCCGGCCGGCATAATGCGCCGCCGGCCCCAGCTCCTCTTCGATGCGGATGAGCTGGTTATATTTGGCGAGCCGGTCGGAGCGGGCCAGCGACCCGGTCTTGATCTGCCCGCAATTGGTGGCGACCGCCAGATCGGCGATGGTGGAATCCTCGGTTTCGCCGGAGCGGTGCGACATCACCGCCGTATAGCCCGCTTTATGCGCGGTCTCGACCGCAGCAAGGGTCTCGGTCAGCGAGCCGATCTGGTTGACCTTGACCAGGATCGAATTGGCGACGCCGCGGGAAATCCCGTCATTGAGCCGCACCGTATTGGTGACGAAAAGGTCGTCGCCGACGAGCTGGCACGAGCCGCCGATAAGCTCGGTCAGCGCCTTCCAGCCGTCCCAGTCGTCCTCGGCCATGCCGTCCTCGATCGAGACGATCGGATAGCGCCCGGCGAGCGCCGCGAGATATTCCGCCATTTCGCCGGAATCGAGCGATTTGCCCTCGCCGGCCAGTTCGTACTTGCCGTCGCGATAATATTCGCTCGAGGCGCAGTCGAGCGCCAGCATGACGTCGTCGCCGGGCTTGTAGCCGGCCGCCTCGATCGCCTTGGCGACGAAGCCGAGCGCGTCGTCGGTCGAGGCAAGGTTCGGCGCAAAGCCGCCCTCGTCGCCGACATTGGTGTTGTGGCCGGCCTCTTTCAGCGCCTTTTTCAGCGTCTGGAAGATCTCCGCGCCCATGCGCACCGCCTCGGCGGCGCTGTCGGCGCCGACCGGCATGATCATGAATTCCTGGATGTCGATCGGATTGTCCGCGTGCGCGCCGCCATTGACGATGTTCATCATCGGCACCGGCAAAGCCCGCGCGCTGGTGCCGCCGACATAGCGGTAGAGCGGCAGCCCGGCGGCATCGGCGGCGGCCTTGGCGACGGCCAGCGAGACGCCGAGGATGGCGTTGGCGCCGAGCCGGCTCTTGTTCTCGGTGCCGTCGAGATCGATCATCGCCTCGTCGATCCGCACCTGGTCCTCGGCGTCGAGGCCGCCGATCGTGTCGTAGATCTCGCCGTTGACCGCCTCGACGGCGCCGCGCACACCCTTGCCTTGATAGCGGCCGTTATCGCCGTCGCGCAGTTCGACCGCCTCATGGACGCCGGTCGAGGCGCCGGACGGCACCGCGGCACGGCCGAACGAGCCGTCCTCGAGCACCACGTCGACCTCGACGGTCGGATTGCCGCGGCTGTCGAGAATCTCGCGGCCGGTAATGTCGATGATCGCGGTCATGTGCCTCTCTCCCGTTTGTGCGCTGCACCCTGCCTGTGGTGAGCTTCTAGCCGAGGCGGCCGGCAATGAAAAGCGGCGATCGCCGCCGCGCCGGCTTCAACCGCGGATTTGTCAGATGCCGCGCGGGCGCTAATATGTCCTGAAAGCAATTCAAGAGAATCGCGCCGGCATGTTCGACGCCCTGAAACAATTCGTCGAGGAGCTGGTCGGCGGCCACACCGCCGAGCGGCATTTCGACGAGACCGACCACCGGCTGGCGGCGGTGGCGCTGTTGGTGCACGCCATGCAGATCGACGGCACCATTGAAGACACCGAAAAGGCGATGCTCGCCGAACTGGTGCGCGAGCGCTACGGCCTGGACGCCCGCGACGCGGCAACGCTGGTCGCCGAGGCGGAGGAAAAGAACGCCGAAGCGGTCGACCTCTATTCCTTCACCAGCGTGCTCAAGCGGGCGCTCGACGACGAGCATCGCCAGGAGGTCGTCAAGATGCTGTGGCGGATCGTCTATGCGGACGGAAACGTCCACGAATTCGAGGACAATCTCGTCTGGCGCGTGGCCGAGCTGATCGGTGTCTCCTCGCGCGACCGGATCAGAATCCGCAAAGAGGTCGAAGGCGATATCGGCCAGGACTAAAGTCTATTGCCGTCCGGGTCACCTCGGCGCGGTGGCCATGTGCGATTGCGTCGAAATTGGCTTCCTCAATTGTCATTGCGAGGCGCCGACAGGCGACGCTCTCGTCAATAAAGCGGCGGCAAATTGCCGATGCCGAGCGGGCCGATCCGGACCCGGCCTTCCTTGAAATCGACGATGACGGAACGGGCACTCCGGCCTTCGAGTTCGGTTTCGGGGCCGAGGATCATCGGGCCGAGCTGGGCGATGGCACCGCCGGCGGGCGCGAGCAGGCGCTCGATACCGGCCATGCGCGCCTTGATGCGGCCTTCGAGCCGGCCGGCGGCGTCGGTCGCGAGCGTTCCCGAACCGTCGGCGAGCGCGGTGTCGCCGATGGCGCCGCGAAACCGGCGGATCTCGACCCGGCCGCCCGCCGCCTGCCAGCTTTTCAGCTTCTCCGCCGTCTCGGCCGGTGCGAACAGGATTGGCAGCGCCTTGCGGATCGTCGTGTCGAGGTCGAGCGACAAGAGCGGCACGGTGCGGCCGTCGGCGGCGATGATGTCGAGGTCGACGGCGCGGCCGGCGAAGTCGAGATCACCGCCGCTGAGATCCTCGGGAACCGGCCGGCCATGCGCCTCGAAGCGCTTCATCGCCACGTTGGGGATGATGCGGGCGGCGGCGGTCGATCCCGGGCCGAGCCGGAGGTCGATGAATTCCACCGAAAGCCGGTCGAGAGCGTCGGTCGAAAGCTCCGCGCTCGCCCGCGCCGACGACCATTCGGCGCGGACCGGCTCCACCGTGTCCGGGGTCCGCGCAATCGCCGGTCCGTCGAGGAGCGCGACCAGCCGGAACGGCGCCCAGACCATGGAGACGACCCGAAGCCGCTCGCCTTTCGCATAGGTTTTGCCGCTGCCGTCGAGATCGAAGCTCGGCTTGTCGCAGTCAAACTCCAGTCGAAACGGAAATCCGCCGAAGCGCCGCTCGGCGCAGTCGATCACCATGCCCTGTTCGGCGGCGCGGGCCAGATGAAGCTCCAGTGCCGCCTCGGCGCGGTCGGCGGCGCCGAACCAGAAAACGGCCCAGCCCCCGGCGGCGAGCAGGAGAACAGCGGCAAGCAGGAGCAGTCTTCGTGTCATGCCTTCCGAACGAACCGGCCCCCATGCCGGTTCCGCCCGCCTCTTTCTTGCGCCAATGTCCGCGCCCTGTTACGGCATCCGATCGCGGTGTTCGGGCCGAATGTCAACCCGGTGTCTATCCGCACCAGTCAAGGGCAGAAAATGGGCGATTTGTGGGTGTTCGGCTACGGCTCGCTGATGTGGCGGCCCGGTTTCGCCTTCGAAGAGCGAGCGCCGGCGCTGCTCCGCGGCCTGCATCGCGCGCTGTGCATCTACTCGCACATTCATCGCGGCACGCCGGAGAAGCCGGGGCTGGTGCTCGGGCTCGACCGCGGCGGCGCCTGCCGCGGCGTCGCCTTCCGCGTTGCCGCGGCGCGGCGGGCGGAGACGATCGCCTATCTTCGCGGGCGCGAACAGGTGACCATGGTCTACCGGGAAAGCGTGCGGAAAGTGAGGCTGCTCGACCGGCCGGAAACCGCGATCGACGCGATCACCTACGTGGTCGACCGCCGCCACGGCCAGTATTCAGGCCTGCTCACGCGGGAGGAACAACTTGCGCTCGTCCGCCGCGGTGAGGGGCAGTCCGGAGCCAATCGCGATTACGTGCTCAACACGATGGCGCATCTGGAGGAGATGGGCATTCACGACGCCCGGCTGGCGTGGATCGCCGCCGAGCTGATCCTCGACGAGGAGCGCGGCCTCGGGCCGGGGGATTAGGACCGGATTGCCGTCAGACCCGGATATCGAGGATCGTGCCGAGCCCGTCGCGCGGCTTGCCGGAGACGGCCGGCTCGTCGGGGATTTCGGGCGAGCGCTCGTCCGCCCTGTCGTTTTGCTGCGCCGGATCGACGGCTGCCGTCTCGCGCGGTTTCGAAGACGCGGCGACTGTCGATTCGGAAGAAAGCCCTTCGACCATGGCAATTGCCCTCACGATTTCGGGCGAGTGTAGGCCGAAGACCGCAATATCCGGTTGAAAAAACCGGTCGCAATTTAACGATTTCGATTACCGATCGTTAAACAAATTCCCGCAATTCCCTGCGTTTGACCTTGCCGCTCGCAGTCCGCGGCAGGGCGGTGACGTGGACGAAGCGGCGCGGGCATTTGTAGGCCGCAAGCCGTGCCGCGCACCAGGCGGCAAGCTCCGCATCTTCAAGGCTCGACGCGGTCCGCGGCACGACGAAGGCGGTGATGATGCGGACGAGATCGTCGACGCGGGTGTCGGTCACGGCGGCTTCGGCGATGTCGGGATGAGCGGCGAGCGCGGCTTCCACCTCCTCCGGCGCGACGCGGTAGCCGAACGTGTTCATCAGATCGTCGCCGCGCCCTTCGAACCAGAGATAGCCGTCGGTGTCGAAACGGGCGAGATCGCCGGTGACGAACCAGTCGCCGCGGAAGGCGGCGCGCGTCTCTTCCGGCCGGTTCCAATAGCCGAGCATCAGGCCCGGATCGCCGGCATGAACGGCAATGATGCCGACCTCGCCGGGCGGCAGTTCCTCGGTGCCACCGTCGGCCGGCAGGATCGCGACGCGGCGTCCGGCCTGCGGCCGACCGGGACTTCCCGACCGGGTCGGGGTCGTCGGCGATGACGAAATGTAGGTGGAGATTTCGCTCATGCCGAGCGCCTCGTAGAGCGGCCGGCCGGTGCTTTCCGTCCATTCCCGGTGGAGCGCCGGCCGCAGCGCCTCGCCGGCGGTCAGGCCGTGGCGCAGCGTCGGCATGTCTTCGGGACCGATTTTGCAATATTTGAGGATCTGGCGGTAAAGGCTCGGCACGGCGGCAAAGAGGGTCGCCCGGTAGCCCGCGATCAACTCCGGCCAGACCGTCGGGTCTTTCTCGCCGGCATAGATGACCGCCGTTGCGCCGTTCGCCCACGGGTCCATCAGCCCGGCGCCGAGCGTATAGGTCCAGTTGAAAGCGCCGGCGTGGAGCAGGACATCGTCGGGGCGAAGGCCGTACCAGCCGTCGACCATCGGCGCCCGGCCGCGGGCGCTGCGCTGAGCATGGAGGACGCCTTTGGGGTGGCCGCTGGTGCCCGAGGTGAAGACCAGGAAAGCCGGATCGTCGTCGGCGCTCTCGGCATAGGCAAGCGGTTCGGCCGCCTTCATCCTGGCGATGTCCTCGACCCCGGCAATTTCAACGCCTTCGACCGGCGTCGGCAGCACGGCCTCGTCATCGGCGACGACGAGGCGGGCGCCGCTGTCGGCCAGCACGGCGTCGACCTCCGGCCGCGTCAGCATCGGCGATGTCGGCACGGCCACGAGCCCGGCGGCGATTGCGCCGAAGAAGAACAGCGGAAAATCGGAACTGTTGCCGAGCCGGAGCAGAACCCGGTCGCCGGCGCTGAGCCCGCGGGCGGCAAGCCCGCCGGCGACGCGCAGCACCGCTTCCTCCAATTCGCCGAAGCTCCAGCGCTCGGCAGCAATTCCGGAGGTGTCGCGCGCCACCAGAAGCGCGGTCTTTTCCGGGCTGCGCCGGGCGGCGCCGGCGATGCAATAGCGGGCGAGGTTCATGGCCGCAATCATTCCTCTCCGAGATCGACCGGGAGAGTAACGGACGGATGATCCGCTTGATAGCGGCCGGTGAAGCCATGGCGGCGAAAGCGGGACCGAATTCCCGCATCACGCTGCGAATTTCGATATTGCTTGCTTTCGATCAGGCCAGCGCCCAGGCCTCGCGGATCACGCGCTTGGTGTTGGCAATCACCAGCGCCGAGGTCTCCTCGGCCAAGAGCGGGCGCACTTCGGCGCTGACATGGGGGCGGGTGTCGGGGCCGATCAAATCATGTTCCAGGAGGACGCGGAAATAATCGCGCAGATGCTCGGTATCCATGTCGCCGCCCGGCACGCCGAAGCGCGGCTGCAGATCGCCGTAGAGGTAATGCCCCTTGGTCTTGACGCAATTGCCGATATGGAAGTGGAGGAAGAAATCCTTGACCAGCGGGATGGCGTCCTTCGGGTCTTCGCGCAGCAACGGGAAGTGCGAGAGATCGGACAGGATGCCGAAATTGTCGTGGGCGTCGCGCACCGGCAGGGCGACTTCGCGGGCGGTGGCGAACGGCCCGATCAGGGATTGCTTGTCGACATCATGGTCGAAGATTTTGAGCGTAATGACGATATCGCCGTTCTCTTTGGTGTAGTCGCAGATCTCATGCATGAAGTCGACGAAGATCTTCTTGGCCTCGTCGCGCTTCTCCGGGCCGGGGTCCTTGCCCGACATGATGCGCACATAGCCGGCGCCGAGCTGATAGGCCTCGTCGACGCATTTCTTGACGATGTTCCAGACCCGGGCCCGCTCCGCCTTGTCGAAATGGTGGGGGTTCAGCTTCTGCGGCAGCACGGTCGGCTGGGTGGCATAGGCGACTTCGATATGGGCGGCCTCCAGCATCTTGCGGGCGCGGTCGCGCTCGCGGGTGTCCTTGACCGGGCCGATTTCGACCACGTGCCAGAAATCGTCCTCGCAGATCTTCTCCAGGGTCTCGACATAGCCGTGCCCCTGCATCACTTGCGGATAGGCTTTGAAGTGCACGAGGCCGGGCTTCATGTAGGCGTAAAGAGAGTCCTTCATGGCTTACTCCTGCTTGCTCTCTCACTCGTCAGAAAATCGAAATCGCAGCCGTCCTCGGCCTGCAGCACACTGTCGTAATAGAGCTTCTGGTAGCCGCGCGCGGGCTGCACCGCCGCCGACGCGGCTTCGCCGGCCGAGCGCCGCCGGTCCAATTCGGCCTCATCGACCAGCAGGTCGATACGGCGCTCGTTCACGCTCAGCCGGATACGGTCGCCGGTCTTGACCAGCGACAGCGGCCCGCCGGAGGCGGCATCGGGCGAGACATGCAGCACGATGGTGCCGAAAGCGGTGCCGCTCATGCGCGCGTCCGAAATGCGCACCATGTCCTTGACGCCGGCGCGGGCGAGCTTCTCCGGTATCGGCAGATAGCCCGACTCGGGCATGCCGGACGGGCTTTTCGGGCCGGCGTTCTGCAGCACCAGGAAATCGTCGGCGCTGACGTCGAGGTCCGGATCGTCGATGCGTTCCGCCAGATCGTCGAGCGAGGCAAAGACGATGGCGCGGCCTTGCCGCTCGAACAGGGTCTTGTCGGCGGCCGAGCGCTTCAGGATCGCGCCATTGGGGGCGAGCGATCCAAAGAGCGCCACAAGCCCGCCGACCGGTTCCACCGGCGTGTCGAACCGGGCGATGACATCGGTGTTGATCCAGCCGTCACGCTCGGCGGTGATGCGTTCGCCGAGCGTCTCGCCGGTGACGGTGACGCAATCGAGATTGAGCAGTGGCGCCAGTTCGCGCAATACGGCGGACATGCCGCCGGCGGCGAAGAAATCCTCCATGTAATGGGCGCCGGTGGGCTTCAGATTGACGAGCACCGGCGTCTCATCGGAGATCGCATTCATGCGCTCCAGCGAGACCTTCAGCCCCAGCCGCCCGGCAATGGCGGTCAGATGGATAATGGCGTTGGTGGAGCCGCCGAGCGCCAGAAGCACGCGCATTGCGTTCTCGACCGCACTTTCGGTGATGATCCGCGACGGGGTCAGGTCGCTACCGATCAGGTCGACCGCGCGCATGCCGGTCAGTTCGGCGGCGCGCAGCCGGTCGGCGTGAACCGCCGGGATCGCCGCGGTGCCGGGCAGCGTCATGCCGAGCGTCTCGGCGATGCAGGCCATGGTCGAGGCGGTGCCCATCACCGCGCAGGTGCCGGCGGTGGTGGCGAGCCCGCTTTCGATCGCCTGGATCTCCTCGCCGGAGACCTCGCCGGCGCGGTACTTGCCCCAGAACCGGCGGCAATCGGTGCAGGCGCCGAGCCGCTCGGTCTTATAGGTGCCGGTCATCATCGGCCCGGCGACGATCTGGATCGCCGGGCGGTCGGCCGAAGCCGCGCCCATCAACTGCGCCGGCACGGTCTTGTCACAGCCGCCCATCAGCACCACCGCATCCATCGGCTGGGCGCGGATCATCTCCTCGGTGTCCATGGACATGAGGTTGCGGTAAAAAAGGCTCGTCGGGTTGAGGAACACCTCGCCGAGCGACACCGTCGGGAACTCGATCGGCAGGCCGCCGCGCGCGATCACCCCGCGCTTGATCGCCTCCAACAATTCGGGGAAATGCCGGTGGCAATTGTTGAACCCGCTCGGCGTAAAGGCGATGCCGACGATGGGCCGCGCCAGCATCTCGCGGGAAAAGCCCATCGATTTGGCAAACGAGCGCCGCAGATAGACGGCAAACCCCGCATCGCCGTAATTGGTCAGGCCGTTTTCGAGCCCTTTCGGCTTTTCGTCTTGGTCGTTCTTGTTACTCATGCTGGCTAAAGCTTCATCCTGATATATTTGGGCACCAGATAGTCCTTGATGCCGAGCGAGCCGCCCTCGCGGCCCATGCCGCTTTCCTTGATGCCGCCGAACGGAGCCTCGGCGGTGGCGAGCAGCATTTCGTTGACGCCGACCATGCCGACCTCCATGGCCTCGGAGGCCAGATGGGCGGTCTGCAGATCATTGGTGAAGACGTAGCCGGCCAATCCAAACGGCAGGCTGTTGGCGCGCGCCATGACGTCGTCGAAATCGGTAAAGGTGGTGATCGGCGCGACCGGCGCAAACGGCTCTTCGTTCATGATGCGGGCGTCGTCGGCGACCCGGCCCAATACCGTCGGCTGCAGGAAGAATCCCTTGTCGCGGCCGTTGGGCCGGCCGCCGCCGGCAAGCACTTCCGCGCCTCGTTCGACCGCATCGGCGATCAGCGCCAGGGCGCCGTCGAGGCCGCGGCGGTTGGCCATCGGGCCCATTTCGACGCCCTTATCCATGCCGCGGCCGACCTTGAGCGCTGCGGCGATGCGCGCGAACTCTTTCGCGAACTCCTCGTAACTGCTCTCATGCACGTAAAACCGGCTCGGCGAGATGCAGACCTGACCGCAATTGCGGAATTTGGTCGCCGCGCAGGCGCGCGCCGCGGCGATCGCGTCGGCATCCTCAAAGACGATGACGGGCCCGTGCCCGCCCAGTTCCATGGTGACCTTCTTCACGCCGTCGGCGGCCAGGTGCAGGATGTCGCGGCCGACCGGGACTGAGCCGGTGAGCGAGACCTTCTTCACGATCGGTGAGCCCACCAGATAAGGCGCGATCAGCGAGGACTTGCCGGTGACAAAGTTGACCACGCCGGCCGGGATCCCGGCGTCGTGGCAGGCTTGAATAAGCGCCATGCACGAGCCCGGCGCTTCGCCCGCCGGCTTGACGATGATCGAACAGCCGGCGCCGAGGGCCGCCGCGATCTTGCGCGCCGGCAGGAGTGCGGGGAAATTCCAGGCCGAGAACGCCGCCACGACGCCGACCGGCTGATAGCGCACGGTCATGCGGACATCGGGCGTGCGGCCTTCAATCGTCTGGCCGTAAATGCGCTTGGTCTCTTCCGCATACCATTCGAACTGGTCGGCCGCCGCGTTCGTCTCGCCCTTGGCCTCGGCCAGCGGCTTGCCGGTTTCCACCGACATGATTTCCGCAATCTGGTCGACGCGCGCGCGGATCAGTTCCGCCGCCTTGCGGATCAGGGCGCCGCGTTCCCAAGGGCTGGTTGTGCGCCATTTGGCAAAGCCGGCCTCGGCAGCGCGCAGCGCCGCGTCGAGATCGTCGGCGGTCGCGGCCGGAATGGCGCCGATCGCGGCTTCCGTCGCCGGGTCATGGACCGGCAGTTCGCCGCCGTCGGAAGCCTTGCGCCAGCCACCATCGATATAGAGGCCGTAATCCTGATACATGGTGCTCTCTTCTCCGAATTAGATATCCTGCTCGCGCCAGCGCCGCTGGACGTCGTCGACCCAATTGCCGACATTCCACGATCCGTAGGCGCCCATGCCGCCGCGCTCGTCGCCGCCGGCATAGACCGGCACGTGAATGACCGACATGCCGACATGAGCGTGCGCCTTCGACAGCGCCGCCTTCAGGCTCTCGGCGTCGTCGCCGCCATAAAAAGCGGTGATGCCGGACACCGCGCCGGCCAGTTGTACATAGTCGACGGGCACGCCGTCATTGGTGCGGAACGCCTCGCCATATTGCGCTTCCTGCAGGCCGGTGATGGCGGCCATGCGGCGATTGTCGAAGATGACGATACAGCCCTTGGCGCCGTGTTCGACCGCGTCGATGAGGACTTGCGGGTTCATCATGAAGGAGCCGTCGCCGGAAAAGGCGATGCCGTATTGCGGCGCATCGGCCAGCCCGGCGGCGAGCACGGCGCTGACGGCAAAGCCCATATAGGAGGCCCCAGTCTCGGTATAGGTCTCGCCCGGCCGGTCGTCCTCGACGATTTGAAAACCATTGGCCTGCACATCGCCGGCATCGAAGAATTTCGCCGCGCCGATCTTCCTGGCGAAATCGGCGACGATCTTGATCGCCGCCGGCTGGGTCAGGACGGGCTTCGAAAACGCATCATCGGCGAGCGGTGGCGTCGCAAAGCGCTCCGCCTTGAAGGCGCGCCATTCCCGCTTCTTCTCAAGACACGCCTCGAGCCAGGGTTTGCGTGCCGCGCTGTCGACGCCGCCCGCACCTTCGAGCGCCGCCAGCAGCCGGTCGATCACCGGTCCGATATCGCCCTTGAGCGCCAGCGTCCTGTTGTAGTGGGTGACGTCGGTCAGATCGGCGTTGATGTTGATGACCGCCTCGGCGCTTTCATAGCCGATCCCTGAGGAATCCGCCTGACAGACGCCGCGCGAGCCGATGACGATCAGAAGATTGCCCTCGCGCATGGCGAAATTGCCGCTGATCGAGCCCTTGGAGCCGCCCACATGCATGTTCTGCGGGTGGTCGTCGGGCAGGACGCCGGTCGAGCCCGGCGACAGCGCCACCGCCGCGCCGGCCGCCTCGGCCAGGCGGCGGATGTGATCGGGATTTTGCCGGCAGCCGCCGCCGGCCTTGATGACCACGCGGTCATGGCGCCGGATCAGCTCGGCCGCTTCGCTGAAGACCGCATCATCGGCAGGCGCCGATGGTGCCACGCGCATGCGTTCGGGCAGGGCGTTGAGGTTGACCAGAACGCGCTGCGGCTGGGTGTTGAGCGGCAGCAATATGTAGAACGGGCCGGCCTTGGTGGAGTGGTGGACCCGGTTGGTGCCGAGCCGCAGCATGTCACGCAGCGCTTCGGGCGTGTGCATCACATAGCTCTCGCCCATGATCGCGGTCATTCGCCCGTAAAGCCCCTTAGCCGGCTTCGGGATCTGCTGCATGTTGTAGCCTTCCCCATGGGTCGTCTCGTCGCCGTAGAGGTGATAGACGCCGACGCCGTTCGAGGCGGCCGCGAGCGATCCGGCCATGGCCTGCAGCGCGCCCGGTCCGATCGAGGTGACCACGGCCGGCACCTCGCCATACTGCCAGGACAGCGCCGTGCCGGCGTGGGCCATGGCGACCTCGTTGCGGAAATTGAAGGTCCGGGTGACGCCTTCCTCCTCGTAGATCCGTAAGACCTCGCCGAGATCGGTGGAGCCGTGGCCGAAGACCGCCAGATATTTGCGCACCCCCTGTTTCAGCAGGCCGAGCACGATGCCCTCCGAGAGCGTCGTCTCGAAATGGGCCGGGAAGCTGCCGTTCATAAGCGCCGCATCGAGACCGCCGGCTTCTTTGATCGCACGGGCGCGGGCGCGCATCTGATCCGAATGGGGTGTTTCGTTGAGCATGGTTCAGGTCCGGATAGTCGCCTAAGCTTTCTGCGTTTCGTTGAGCCCCGCCGCGCGGCGTTTCTCCCGCCACGGTTCGATCACCAGCGACCAGACGATGGAGAGCGCCGCCAGGACGAGAAAGAACAGGCTGAAGGGTGAGGTGAAGAAGATCGAGTAGTCGCCCTGCGACGAGGTCAGCGCGACCCGCATGTTCTCTTCCAATGGCTTGCCCAGCACCAGCGCCAGCAGCAGCGGCACGACCGGCATGTCGACCCAGCGCATCACCAGCCCGATCACGCCGAAAGCGAGCATGATGTAGATGTCGAAGAAGGAATTGCGCAGGGCGTAGCTGCCGATGATGCAGAGAAGCCCGATGGTCGGCATCATCAACGCCCGCGGCGTGTTGAGCAGCTTGACCAGCAGCCGCACGCCGACAAGCGCCAGGATCAGGTTGAAGATGTTGGCAAAGAAGAAGGAGAAGATCAGCCCGTAGGCGAAATCGCCGCGCTCCAGGAAGAGCAGCGGTCCGGGCGCCAGGCCGTGCACCAGCAGCGCGCCGATCAGGATCGCGGTGACCGGATCGCCGGGAATACCCAGCGTCATCATCGGCACCAGCGCGCTGCCGGTCACCGCGTTGTTGGCCGATTCCGGGGCGGCGATGCCTTCCACCGAGCCCTTGCCGAAGCCGTCGGCGCGCCGGCTCGATTTCTTTGCATAGTCATAGCTGATGAAGGCGGCGATCGGGCCGCCGGCGCCGGGCAAAAGGCCCATGAACGAGCCGATCGGGCCGCCGATCAGCACCGGGCGGATGACGCGGCGCAGATCGGCAAGGCGCGGAAACACGCTCCAGAACGAGCCGATCGTCTTTTGGGATTCCCGCGTGAGTTTAGTCGGCGAACAGATGCTCTTGACCAGTTCCGGGATCGCAAAGAGGCCGATCATCGCGGTCAGGAAATGCACGCCGGAAAGCAGGTTGACATTGTCGAAGGTGAACCTTGCCGTCCCCATCATCGGGTCCTGGCCGATGGTGACGATCATCAGCCCGAGCGCCGCCGACAGAAGCCCCTTGATCAGCGATTTGGCGGCAAAGCCGCAAATGATGGTCAGGCCGAAGAAGACCAGGGAAAAAAGGTCCGGCGCGCGGAACTGAAGGGCAAGCTCGGCAAGCTGCGGTGCGATCAGATAAAGGCAGCCGAAACTGATGATGCCGCCGAAGAAGCTGGCGACGATGGCGATGCCGAGCGCGCGCCCGGCCTCGCCACGCTCGGTCAGCGGAAAGCCGTCCATGGCGGTGGCGGACGCCGACGGCGTGCCGGGGATGTTGAGCAGGATGGCGGCGAAGCTGCCGCCTGTCATGCCGGCGACATAGAGCCCGAGCAGGAGCGCGATCGAGATGTTCGGGTCCATCGTGAACGTCAGCGGCAGCACGATGATGATGCCGGTGCTGATGGTCATGCCCGGGATCATGCCGACGGTCAGGCCGAGCAGCACGCCGACGGCCGTAGCCACCAGGCTGGAGAACTGGCTCGCCTGAGCTAATCCGAGTGCTGCGTCCTGGATCATGAACGACTACATCCACAGGCCGGCGGGAAGCAGAATGCTGAATCCGTTGCGGAACAGATAGAACAAGAACACCGGCACCAAGATCGAGGCGACGACGATGGGCACGAGGCGCGGTCGGTCGCAGAGAAACATCAATCCGGCAAAGAACGGGACGCTGGCAATAAGGAATCCGGCATAGGGCAGCACCGCCAGATAGAGCGCGAACCAGCCGAGCACCGCCAGGGTAAGCCCGGGGAAGGTCAGCCTCGGCATCAGTTTTTTGCCCCGGAGGCCGAACAAGCTCTTCACCAGCATGGCCGCCGCCAGAACCAGGATCGTTCCGGATATGATCAGCGGGAAGAAAGAAGGGCCGGGAACGTTCTGGATAGAACGCTCCGGCAGTTGCAGCGAGAGGTACAGATAGGCGCCGCCGATCACTCCCATGACCAGGGATATGACCAGATTTTTCAATGGCATCGACATCTGCACCCCCCGTGCATTTCCCGTGATCAGGCGTTTTGCCGCCTGTTATTGGGCCTTGCTCTGATAGATGCCGGCGCTCTTCATGATGCTGATCACCACGTCGCCATCCTTTTTCAGCCGTGCATCGAAGTCGGCCCCGGTCAGCGGCTTGATGGTGAAGCCGTTCTTTTTCGCCAGATCCTGGAACGGCTGCGACTGCGCCGCCTGGATCATCGCGTCGGTCAGCTTGTCGACGACCTCCTTGGGCGTGCCCTTGGGCACGGACAGGCTGCGGAAGAGATCGAGATCGGCCGGGTAACCGAGCTCGTTCATCGTCGGCAGATCGGGGACGACCGGATTGCGTTCCGCGGTCGGCGCCGTCAGCATGCGCAGCTTGCCGGCCTTGGCGAGCTTCAAGGTCGCGGTCAGCGGGCCGACGGCCGCGTCCGCCTCGCCGGACAGCACGGTGGCGTTGCGGCGCTTGATGCCGACCGGCAGGTGGACGACCTCGCAGTCCATGGCGTTCACGACCGCGACGGCGGCGATATGGGTGGCGCTGCCGGTGCCGGAATTGGCGATCGTCAGCTTGCCGGGATTGGCCTTGCAGTAGTCGGCGAATTCCTTGAACGTCTTCCACTGGGCATCGCCCTTGACCGAGACGATCATCGGCTGGAATTCGACCTGGCCCAGATGATCGAGGGCGGAGTGGTCGAACGGCATGTTGCCGATGCCGGACGAGGTCAGGATCGAGGTGGAGCTCCACGCCACCGTATAGCCGTCGGGCTTGGCGTTCTTCAGATAGGTGTAGGTGACCGCGCCGCCGCCGCCGGTCTTGTTGACCGGGACCACCGGCACGCCGAGCACCTTGCTCATGCCGTCGGCGAGCAGGCGGCCTTCGATATCGGCGCTGCCGCCGGCGCCGAAGGGAATGACGAATTCGATCGGCTTGTCGGGAAATTCCGCCTGCGCGGCGCCGCCAAGGCCGATGCTGGCGGCGAGGATGCTGGCAACCCCGTAAAAAGACTTCCTGATGATGCTGGACATGTTTGGCTCCCTTTCTACTGACTTATCCTTACCGTCATTCTCAGATGACCGGATCGTTTACTCGGCTGCGACGCTCGCAGCCTGTTGGTTTCGTTTTTCGCTCAGCGCCGCCAGCACCTTGACCGGCGTTGCCGGCAGCGCGGTCAGGCGGATGCCGACCGCATCGTGAATGGCGTTGATGATGGCGGGCGCGGTCGGCAACAGCGACGGCTCGCCGATCCCCTTGGCGCCGAGCGGGCTCAGCGGATCGGGATCCTCGACGATCAGCGAGGTGATGTGCGGCACATCAAGCGAGGTCGGCAGGATGTACTTGTCGAACCCTTGCGTGACCGCATGGCCCTCGACCTGCTGATAGTCCTCCATCAGCGCCTGTCCGAGGCCCTGGACGATGCCGCCCTCGATCTGTCCTTCGACCCCTTGCGGATTGATGGCGCGGCCGACGTCGTGCGCCGCCCAGATGCCGAGCACCTGGACCTCGCCGGTGACCGTATCCACTTCGACTTCCGCGACCTGGCAGCCATAGACGTAGGCTTGCCACGGCTTGCCCGAACCATCGACGGGATCGAGGCCGGTGTGGGGGGCGGTATAGCTGCCCGAGCCGACCGGGACGACGCCGCGCGGACCCTTGCAGACGGCGACCGCCTCGCCCATGGTCATTTTGAGATTGGTGCCGCGCGCCCGGATCTCGCCGTTGGCGGCTTCGATCAATTCCGGATCGACATCCCAATAGGCGGCGATTTCCGCATCGAAGCGTGAGCGCGCGTCGCGGCAGGCGATCGCCACCGCATTGGCGATCATATAGGTCTGGCGGGTGGCGCCGGCGTGCGCGGCTTCGGGCGAGCGCGCCGTATCGTTGTCGCCGAGTGTTATGTCTTCGGGCCGGATGCCCAGTTCCTCGGCCGCCACCTGGGCCAGCACGGTCAGAATACCCTCGCCGATTTCGGTGACCCCGGTCAGCACCTTGGCGGTGCCGCCGTCATCGAGTTCGACCCAGGCGCCGGCGCGGTCGATGGTGGCGGTGCGGGCAATGCCGTACCAGGACGCCGCCATGCCGCGGCCGCGCACCTTGCCGGAAACGGCCGCCTTGCGCCGCTCCGTGAACCGTGCGCCGAGCGTGCACGGGGCACGGGTTTCGGCCCGCCCCAGATCGCGACGCAGATCGCCGCGCGGTGCGGCCGTGCCGTTCTCCCAGCCCGAGCCCTGATGGGCCGCATCGAGCACGCGGGTAAGGCTCACCGAGCCGAGCGTCTGCTTCGTATGTGTGACGCCGCCATCCTTCAGGCCGTTCAGCCGGCGGATCGCAAAGGCATCGAGGCCGAGCCGTTCCGCCGCCATGTCGAGCATGATTTCGGTGGCGAATTCACCCTGCATGGCGCCGAAGGTGCGGAACGCGCCCGACGACGTGTTGTTGGTGTAGTAGCCGTAGGTGTCCATCCTGAGATTGGCGATGTCGTAAGGCCCAGCCCCGAGGATCGCCATCTTGCGCATCACGCCTTCGGTGGAGCAGCCATAGGCGCCGCCATCGTTTTCGATCCTGATCTCGCTGGCGGTGATCCGGCCCTCTCTGGTCAGGCCCATCTTGTAGCGCACATGGGCCGGGTGGCGCTTGGCGCTGACCGTGATCGATTCCTCGCGGGTAAACGTCAGGCGCACCGGACGGCCGGTTTTCATCGCCATGATGGCGAGCATGCCCTGATAGAGCATGTCCTCCTTGCCGCCGAAGCCGCCGCCGACCGGGCTCATGATCATGCGCACCTTGTTGATCGGCAAAGCGAGGATGTCGGAGAGGAAATGGCGGTGGTGGGTGATGTTCTGGCTCGGCGAGACCACCGTGACTGTGCCGTCGGCATCGACATAAGCAAGGCCCGCCTCCGGTTCCAGATAGGCGTGTTCGACCGGCTGCGTCCGGAACGTCTCCTCGATGACGATGTCGGCTTCGGCGAACCCGGCGGCGACATCGCCCTTACGAATGGGGATGTGCTTGACGAGATTGTCCGGTGCATAGTCATGCAGCACCGGGGCGCCCGGCGCCTTGGCCGCGTCGACGTCAAACACCGCCGGCAATTCCTCATAGTCGACGCGAATGCGCCGCACCGCTTCTTTGGCGGTTTCCGGGTCCTCGGCCGCAACGGCAGCCACCGCCTCTCCAACATGGCGGACCTTGCCTCGGGCCATGACCGGCTGGTCGTGGACGAAGACGCCGAAGCCGTCTTTGCCGGGAACGTCGTCGGCGGTGATGATGCCGACGACGCCGGGCAGTTTTTCGGCTTCGCTCAGATCAATGCCGACGATGCGGGCATGGGCGTGCGGGCTGCGCAGCACCTGCATGTGCAGCATGTGCGGCATGACCATGTCGCCGGCATATTTTAAGGCGCCGGTGACCTTAGCCGGCGCATCGATGCGGCGCACGCTCGATCCGATGAAGCTCTCTTCTTCCTCATCGTTGTCGAGCACATTCGCGGCTACCGCCCCGTTCAGCACATCCCGGGCCAGTTCCACGGCATCGATGATCTTCTGATAGCCAGTGCAGCGGCAGATATTGCCGCCGATGCGTTCCTTGATCTCCTCGCGGTCGGCCTCGGGCGCCTCGCGCAAAAGCGCGGTGCCGGCCATCACCATGCCGGGGATGCAATAGCCGCACTGGCTGGCGCCCATCTTGTGAAACGCCTTTTGCAGCGCCGTCCGCTCGCCGAGCACGTTGCCGCCGTTCAGCCCCTCCACGGTCTCGATGTCGGCGCCCTCGGCGCGGGCGACCGGCAACAGGCAGGATTTCATCAGCTTGCCGTCGACGAAAACCGAGCAGGTGCCGCATTCGCCGGCGCCACAGCCTTCCTTGGTGCCGGTCAACTGCAGGTCGCCGCGCAGGAAATCGATCAGCCGCGAGTGGGCCTTCACGAGCCTGCGGACCGGGCGTCCGTTGACGGTGGCTTCGATGATGCGTTCAGCCATGAACCACTTCCTCCAGCACCGTGTCCGGCATGGCGCCGCAATCGGCGAGCGCGTCGATGACGGCGCGCTCGGTGAAGCCGCGCACCACCTCCTCGCGATAGTCGCGGCGGCTGCGCGAAGCGACGCGCAAAGCGCTCAGCGCCGACGCCTCGCGAATGTTGTCCATCGTGATCGGCTGGCCGATAAGCGCGGCCTCGACATCGTCGAGACGGATCGGCAGCGGGCCGACACCGCCAAGCGCCAGGCGAATATCCTCGAAATGCCGGCCGTCTTCCGACGGCTTGACGCAGCATGAGGCGCAGGCCACCGAGATGACAAGGGAACGGCGCTGCCCGACCTTTTCGAACGATCCGCCATAGCCGGCTAAGCTGTCGCAACTGATCGCAACGACGATCTCATCGGCGTGAAGGACCGTCTTGCCCGGCCCGGTGATGAAATCCTGCACCGGCACGGTGCGCGTGACCGGCGCATCGCCGCCCGGCCGGGCCAGTTCCATCTCGCCGTTCAGCACGAGGAGGGCCGGGGTGCCGTCGGCGGCCGGCGAGGCGTTGGCCAGATTGCCGGCCAGCGTCGCCTGGCGCCGTATCTGGTCATCGGCAAACCAGACCGCGCAATAGGGCATGTTCGGCAGGTGCCGCATCAGCGCCTGGTCTTCAAGGAAGTCCTGGAACACGACATTTGCGCCGAGGCGGACGCGGCCTTCAGCGATCGCGTAGCCGGCAAGTTCCGGCACCCGGGAAATGTCGATCAGGGTTGCGACATGGCGATCGCCGGTGACATCGCCGGCGCGCCCCTGGCGCGCCCAGGGAAAGGTGTCGGTGGCCCCCGCCAACAGGCGAACGTCGTCGCCGGCGCCGGCAAGAGCGTCGAGCGCCTCCTTCAGGCTTTCAGGCGTCAGATAGGTGTCGCAGGTCAGCATCGGGCACCGGGACTATTCGGCCGCTTCCTGGGCGGACTGGGCAAAATCGTTCTTCACCACCACCTTGATGGCGTCGTCGACCCGTTCCTTGGCGTAGCGAATGGCCTCGGGCAAATCGTCCATCAGGAAGGTGTGGGTGTGAATGAGCGTGGCGTCGAAGCGCTTCTGCTCCATGAACGCTGCGGCCCTGTGGGTGCCGCTCTTGCCCTCGCCGCGGATGGCGTAGACATAGATGTTGTTGCGAACGAGATGGGCGACATCGACGCCGACCTCGCCATCGGGGAAGGCGCCGAGACAGATCTTGCCGCCGCGATTGACCATCTTTGCGGCGTCGTTGAAGCCGGTCTTGCCGCCGGAGCATTCGAGCACATAGTCGACGCCCTTGCCGCCGCTGTGGCGGCGCACGGCCTCGATGGCGTCCTCATTGCGGACATTGACGACGTGATCGGCGCCGAGCTTCTTGCCCATCTCCAGGCGATTGTCTCTTGTGCCGGTGAGGATCACCGGCTGGGCGCCGAGCGCCTTGGCCACAGCCACGCCGAGCAGGCCGATCGGGCCGGGGCCGATGACCGCGACGCTTTCGCCGGCGACCAGGCCGCCGAGCTCGGTGAGGCCGTACATCGACGTGCCCGCGGTGACGACGAGGGTCGCCTCTTCGTCGCTCATGCTGTCGGGCACATGCACCAGCGTGTTGATGTTGTTGACGGCATATTCGCAAAAGCCGCCATCGGTGGTGAAGCCGTTGGCGCGGTGGCCCTTGTCGACGTTACCATAGTTGAGGCCGTAATTGTGGCACGAGGTGTACATGCCCTCGCGGCAGCGCCGGCACTGGCCGCAGCCGGCGTGGATTTCCACGGTGACGCGGTCGCCGATCGCATATTCGTCGACACCGGGGCCGAGCGCCACGACGGTGCCCATATATTCATGGCCAGGCGTGAAATTCTGATTGAAGGGCTGCTTGCCGTTGATCAGCGCCGGCGGGCCCTTATAGATGATCTCCAGATCGGTGCCGCAAACGGCGATCGCGTCGATGCGGACCAGCACCTCGGCCTTTTTCGGGGCCGGAACCGGCTTTTCGGTCGGGGAAAGCTCGCCCGGATCGCCGAGCACCCAGGCCTTCATGGTTTCCGGAATCGGATAATCGGAGCTGGTCTTCACGTTTTCCGGCATCGGCATTTTTGGGCTACCTCCGTGAACGGTTCGCTTAAGCAGGTGTCTCATGCGGCTGGCCGTCGTCGTCGCTCTGATGGCCGAGCTTCTTGGAAATGATTTCAGCGGTCGCCTTGACCTGGCGCTTGATCTCGTCGAGCCGCTTTTGTTCGGCGCGAATGGTCGGCAGCGAGCAACTGAACGAGCCGCGCACCGCGCCGGTGTTGTCGCGGATGGCCGCGCCGATGCAGATCACGGCGGGCTGGAATTCCTCATTGTCGATGGCGTAGCCGTGGCGGCGCACCTGGCGCAGATCCTCGATCAGCGCCGCCTTCGAGGTGATGGTCTTGTCGGTGAACCGCTTCAGGGTCGAGGGCGGTAACAGCCGGTCGATCATGGTTTCCGGCAACCAGGCGAGAATGGCCTTGCCGGTCGCGGTGGCATGGAAGGCGTCCGATTTGGCGCCGCCGTCGGAGAAGACCCGGACGGCATGATGGGAATCGAGAACGATCACGGTTGCCAGCTCGCGCCCCTGGCGAACCGCCAGATGCACGGTTTCGCCGGTCGCTTCGTTGAGCGCGCGCAATTCGCCCAATGCAATGTCGGAGAGGTCGAACTGATCGGCCTCGCAGCCGGCAAGCTGGGCCATTTTCGATCCGAGCAGATAGCCGCGCCCCGCCGCCTGATCGACGAAGCCGTGGTCCATCAGCGTGCTCAGGAGATGGTGGCAGGTGCTGACATTGATGCCCAGGAACTGGGAGATGTCGCGCAGGCGCGCCGGCCCGCCGGTCTTGGCGAGATATTCCAGCATGAGCAGCGCCCGCTCGACCGACTGGATTTTTTTGCGCGGCCGTTCGCCGTCGCTGCCCGGAGTCGTGCGATCGGGTGCGCGAATATCGACCTCAGCGATCGTCGGTTCCATCCCTATTGATCCGGTTTGTTGTCGCGGCCGGCATGGCAGCCACCTTTATCATTGGGGCTGTCATTGCACGGTTCGGATCGTTTGACAATAGAAAACGTAATTTTCCCATTATAAAACGAATTTATCACTCTAATTCCGCTAAAGCGTCGAGCGATTTCGCATTTTCTGGTGTAGAAACGGCAGAATTAAAGGCTTCGCGCCCGGTCTCCGGTGCAACCGTGCTGCAAGACGCAGATTTGGGCGGGTTGCGTCCTTGACCGGAGCGGCGATCCGCGCGACATCCGTGCCGGCCGCGTCTTACGGCCTGTCGCGCAGCGAATGATGGAATTGTCATGCAGGGATTGCCCAAGCGGATACTCGACCGTTTTGTGCTGAGGCCGCTGCGCTACTTAAGGCGCCGCACCGGCGTCGACGTCAATGCGCACACGATCCTGTGGCAGCGGGCGGCGGTGTCGTCGGCCGACTATATCGAGCCGCATATCGGCAGCGTGCTCTTGTTCGAGACCAAGCGGAAGCTCTGGGACTATGCGCTCGACCGGGCGTTGTCGTCCGGTCTTTTCCTGGAGTTCGGCGTGTTCAAAGGCGAGTCCATCGCCTATTTCGCCAAACGGCGGCCGCAGCAGCGCTTTCACGGCTTCGATAGCTTCGTCGGGTTGAAGGAGGACTGGCTCGGCCATTTCGAACCGAAGGGGGCGTTCGACGTCGCCGGCAGGCTGCCGAAGGTGGCAGCGAATGTGACGCTCATCCCCGGCTGGTTCGACGAGACGCTGCCGAGATTCCTCGCCGAACACGACGGCCGGGCCGCTTTCCTCCACATCGATTCCGATACGTTCGAGGCGGCCCAAACCGTGCTCGCCCTGCTCAAAGAGCGGATCGGTCCGGGAACCGTCATCGTCTTCGACGAATATCTCGGCTATCCGAACTGGCAGAACGGCGAATACCGGGCCTGGACGGAATTCGTATCTGCAAACGGCCTCGACTACCGCTATCTGGGTTTTTGCCCGGAACAGGCGGCGGTGGAGGTTGTTTAGGGGTTGGCAGTCGTTCTGCGCTTTCGTGTACGGCGAAGGTGCGATTTGAGGCGCGGGCGCCACCAAAATGCACCTTTCCCGCGGAAGCGGGAATCCAATGCCCTGTTCGACACGGTATGTCGGCGGTGATCGGGGGGATGCCTCGAATTTTTCAACCAGGCCAAGGATTTGCCGCCCACGCTATTGGTTCCCCGCTTTCGCGGGGAAGGTGCGGGTTGGAAAGATGTTGGACAGTCGGCGATCGCGCGGCCGGCGCGGCCGGGCCGTCCACCGTCGCCACAAGGGATTCCTCTGCGAAAAGGGAATCCCGATTGTTAGGGCTGGCCACAAACGAATATGCCTGCTGCAAAGGCCACAATGGACCCCCGCATCCGCGGGGGTGACGTTGGCGGGTATGGATTTTCAGAGAATCCACCGCGCGTTCGTCATTCCCGCGTAGGCGGGAATCCAATAAGGCCTTACCGAACATACACTCGCCCGCCGCTATCGCTGCAATGACCTCTCCCATTCGCAGAGGAATCCAAAAAGGGGGGGTAAACCAGTCTCGCCCGAACAGCCCGCCCGCCCGCCGTAAAAATCCGATTGAAAAAATCCGGCCCGTATGATCGAATGGTGAAAAATTAGCCGAAAATTTCATCCGGGCGGAACAGCAGATGGCGGTGCCGGCGGTCGACGAACTGGCAGGGCAGGCGGGCGGCGTCGGATCGAGCCTGCGCGCGCTGCGCAAGGCGCGCGGCGCCACGCTCGCCGAACTGGCCACGGCCACCGGACGCTCGGTCGGCTGGCTCAGCCAGGTCGAGCGCGGCATATCGGATGTCTCGATCAGCGATCTGCGGCGCATCGCCAAGGTGCTCGACGTGCCGCTCGGGCTTTTCTTCCACAATGAGGACGCCCCCGAGGCGGAGCGCGGTGCGATCGTCCGCGGCCACGCCCGCCACGCGCTCGGCACCTCGGAAGACGGCCTCGTCGAGGAATTGCTGTCGCCCGATCTCGGCGGCTCGTTCGAACTGGTCCGCTCCGCCTTCGCGCCGGGGGCTTTCCTTGAGAACGCGACGGTGCGGCGGACCGAGGAGGCCGGCTACGTGGTCGCCGGCCGGCTCGACCTGACCGTCGATGGCCGCGCCTACCGGCTCAATGCCGGCGACAGCTTCCGCTTCGAGAACGCAGCGATCAACTGGCGCAATCCGGGTGCCGAGACGGCGGTGGTGATCTGGGTGATCGCGCCGCCGGTCTACTGAACGAACAAAGGTGCCGCGCAAACAGGCGCCACGAGGGAGGAAAAGATGGCGGAGCTTCCAGGCACGGCCCGCGTGGTGATCATCGGCGGCGGCGTCGTCGGCACCTCGGCGCTCTATCACCTGGCCAGGGCCGGGTGGAGCGACTGCGTGCTCTTGGAAAAGAACGAACTGACCTCGGGCTCGACCTGGCATGCGGCGGGTAACGTGCCGACCTTTTCGGCGTCGTGGTCGATCATGAACATGCAGCGCTATTCGGCCGAGCTCTATCGCGGCCTCGCCGAAGAGGTCGACTATCCGATGAACTATCACGTCACCGGATCGGTGCGGCTCGGCCACAGCGCGGAGCGGATTCTGGAATTCGAGCGGGTCGTCGGCATGGGCCGCTATCAGGGCATGGCGCTCGACATGCTCGGTCCTGACGAGATCACTTCGCGCTATCCGTTCGTTGAGACCCACGATCTCAAGGGCGCGCTCTACGACCCCAATGACGGCGATATCGATCCGGCGCAGCTGACCCAGGCGCTGGCCAAGGGCGCGCGCACTCTCGGCGCCAAAATCGTCCGCTTCTGCCCGGTCACCGGCACGCGCCGGGAAGGTGGCGAATGGGTCATTGCGACCGAAAAGGGCGAGATCCGATGCGAATATGTGGTCAACGCCGCCGGCTACCGGGCCCGCGAGGTCGGGGCGATGTTCGGCCGCGAGGTGCCGATGATGGTGATGAGCCATCAATACATCCTGTTCGAGGAGATCGCCGAATTGAAAGCCTGGTCGGAGGCGGAAGGGCGGAAGCTGCCGCTCTTGCGCGATGTCGACAGCTCCTATTATCTGCGCCAGGAGAAGTACGGCATGAATCTCGGGCCCTATGAGCGCAACTGCCGCGCCCATTGGGCGACGCCCGACGATCCGATGCCCGACGATTTCTCGTTCCAGCTCTACCCGGACGATCTGGAACGGCTCGAATGGTATTTGCACGATGCCATGGAGCGGGTGCCGGTGCTTCAGAGCGGCGGCCTCTCCAAGGTCATCAACGGACCGATCCCTTATGCGCCGGACGGCAATCCGCTGATCGGGCCGATGCCGGGCGTGCCCAACGCGTTCGAGGCCTGCGTCTTCACTTTCGGCATCGCCCAAGGCGGCGGCGCCGGCAAGGTGCTCGCCGAATGGGTGACGGAAGGCGAGACCGAATGGGACATGTGGTCGTGCGACCCGCGCCGGTTCACCGCCTATGCCGATCACGACTATTGCGTGGCCAAGGGCATGGAGGTCTACGGCCACGAATATGCGATGCATTTTCCGCAACACGAATGGCCGGCCGGACGCGACAAGAAGCACTCGCCGGTCCACGATCGCATCATCGAACTCGGCGGCCAGATGGGCGCCTATAATGGCTGGGAACGGGCCAACTGGTTTGCGGGGCCCGGCGACGACACCTCGGAAGCAGCGACCCAGACCTGGTCCCGCAACGGCCCGTGGCAGAAGCGCATCCGCGAGGAGTGCGAGGTGGTGCGCGACGGCGTCGGCGTGCTCGATCTGCCGGGCTTCTCGCGCTACCAGCTTGAAGGGCCGGGTGCGGCCGACTGGCTCAACGGGCAGATCGCCGGGGCGCTGCCGAAACCGGGACGCATCGGCCTCGTCTACTTCGCCGATCGGCGCGGCCGCATCCTGACCGAAATGTCGGTGGTGCGCCATGACGACGACAAGATGACGCTGATCACGGCCGCGGCCGCGCAATGGCATGATTTCGACCTGTTGAAGAAGCTTATGCCGGCCGATGCCGGCTTCACGCTCACCGACGAGACCGAAGCCTATGCGACGCTGATCGTCGCCGGGCCGGGGTCGCGTGATCTTTTCGCCGGGCTTTGCGATGCAGACCTGACAAAACCGTGGCTGACCCACCAGACCAGCCATATTGCGGGTAAATACGTCAATCTTATCCGGGTCAGCTTCACCGGCGAACTGGGTTGGGAAATCCATTCGGCGCGCGATGATATGCCGGAAATCTACGAGGCGGTTCTCGCCGCCGGCGCCAAGCCTTTCGGCATGTATGCGCTGAACAGCCTTCGTCTGGAAAAAGGCTATCGCGCCTGGAAGGGCGACCTCTCCACCGACTACACGCTGCTTGAAGGCGGGCTCGACCGGTTCATGAGGCTCGGCAAGAACGTCGATTTTCCGGGCAAGACGGCGCTGACGGAAGAAAAGGCGCGCGGGCCGAAGAAGCGCTTCGTCAGCCTCATCGTCGAGGCCGGCGACCACGACGCGCCCTATATGTCGACCATCTGGCAGAACGGCACCGTGGTCGGCGAGACCACGTCCGGCGGCTGGGGCTATCGGGTCGGCGCCTCGATCGCGCTCGGCGTGGTGCGCACCGATCTGGCCGAGCCGGGCACCGAACTCGAAGTGGAGATTTTCGGTGAGCGCCGCCGCGCCGTCGTCCAGGACGGGCAGGCGGTCTGGGATCCGGCCAATGAGCGGATCAGGGCGTGAGATATTGGTGATGCCGTCACCCCCTTCCCTGTCCCTCCGCCTTGAAGGGACTCCTCTGCGAAAGCGGGAGGTCATTGGAGCGATAGCGGCGGGCGAATGTATGTTCGGTCAGGCCTTATTGGATTCCCGCCTTCGCGGGAATGACGAACGTGCGGTGGATTCACTGCCAATCCACATCCTCCAACGTCACCCCCACGCAGGTGGGGGTCCATTATGGCCTTGGCGGCAGGTAGCTTCGTTCGCGGTCAACCCCAATAGCCGGATCTTCCGTTTCGCGGAGGAATCCAAGGGGACGATAGCGCGAACCTCGGAAGGCTCCCCTCCCCCTTGCGGGGGAGGGGTTCGGGGTGGGGGGCAGGAAGACCGGACTTCCGCCAAACTCGGGGCTATCCGAATCCACCTCGCCCGCGAAAGCGGGCGTCCATTGGCGATGGCGACACGGTATGCCTTCGGCGCGTTCAACCGGACGACAATGAAAGACCTGCGGCGACATACCGAGCCGATAGGGGCAATGGGCCCCCGTTTTCACGGGGGCGGTGCGAAAACTCAATATCGGGATTCCCTCTCCCTCAAGGGAGAGGGAAGACTCCGCAGCCGCTTCGGCTCCCAATCCGGTATCCCGGTGATTTGAAGGAAAGGTGCGCGCCATGGACCTCCCCGACAAAGCCCGCGCGGTGATCATCGGCGGCGGTGTCGTCGGCTGCTCGGTCGCCTATCACCTGGCCAAGCTCGGCTGGTCGGACGTGGTGCTCTTGGAACGCAAACAGCTCACCTGCGGCACCACCTGGCACGCCGCCGGGCTGATCGGCCAGCTTCGCGCCACCTCGAACATGACCAAGCTGGCGAAATATTCCGCCGATCTCTACACCGGACTGGAAGAAGAAACGGGCGTTGCCACCGGCTACAAGCAGAACGGCTCGCTCGGCCTGGCGCTTTCCGAGCACCGCTATGAGGAATTCGCCCGCGGCGCGTCGATGGCGGCCAATAACGGGCTTGAAGCCCACATGCTGACGGCGGCGGAATGCAAGGACCGCTATCCGCTGATCGAGGCCGAAGGGGTGGTCGGCGGCGTCTTCATCGACAAGGACGGCCAGGCCGATCCGGCCAATATCGCACTCGCCCTGGCCAAGGGCGCGCGGCAGAACGGCGCCAAAATCTTCGAAAACGTCAAGGTGACCGGGATTACGCGCACCGGCCGCCGGGTCACCGGCGTTGCCACCGATCGCGGCACGATCGAAGCCGATTACGTCGTCAATTGTGCCGGCATGTGGGGCCGCGAAGTCGGGCTGATGGCGGGCGTCGACGTGCCGCTTCACGCCTGCGAGCACTTCTATATCGTCACCGAGGCGATCCCGGACCTGCCGCGCGATTTGCCGGTGCTGCGGGTGCCGGACGAATGCGCCTACTATAAGGAAGATGCCGGCAAGATCCTGCTCGGGGCGTTTGAGCCGGTGTCGAAGCCGTGGGGCATGGACGGCATCCCCGAGGATTTCTGCTTCGACCAGTTGCCGGAGGATTTCGACCATTTCGAGCCGGTGCTGGAGGCCGCGGTCAAGCGGCTGCCGCTTTTAGCCGATGCCGGCATTCACACCTTCTTCAACGGGCCGGAGAGCTTTACGCCGGACGACCGCTATCTGCTCGGGCCGGCGCCGAATCTCGACAATTACTATGTGGCGGCCGGGTTCAATTCGATCGGCATCCAGTCGGCCGGCGGTGCCGGCATGGCGCTGTCAGAGTGGATGGATGCGGGCGAGCCGCCGTTTGATCTCTGGGACGTGGACATCCGCCGGATGCTGCCGTTCCAGAACACCAAGACCTATCTCTATCAGCGCTCGACCGAGACGCTCGGCCTGCTCTATGCCGACCATTTTCCCTACCGGCAGTTCGCCACGGCCCGGGGCTTGCGCCGTTCGCCGCTGCACCGGGCGCTCGCCGATCACGGCGCCTGCTTCGGCGAGGTCGCCGGCTGGGAGCGGGCCAACTGGTTCCTGCCGCCGGAGGCGGCCGCAGCCGGCCAGACCGCCGAGTACCGCTATTCGTGGAAGCGGCAGAACTGGTTCGATTTTGCCCGCGCCGAGCACATGGCGGTGCGCGAGGGCGTCGGGCTTTTCGACATGTCGTCCTTCGGCAAGATACGCGTCGAGGGGCCGGACGCCGAGGCGGTGTTGCAGCGTATCTGCGCAAACGATGTCGCCGTCGCGCCGGGCAAGATCGTCTACACCCAATGGCTCAATCCGCGCGGCGGCATCGAAGCCGACCTCACCGTCACCCGGCTTTCCGAGACGTCCTTCATGATCGTCACGCCGGGCGCCACGATCGTCCGCGACATGGCGTGGCTGAAGCGCCATACGCCGGAAGAGGCGCGTGCGGTCGCGCTCGAGGTCTCGGCGATGGAGGCGGTCATCTGCGTGATGGGGCCGAGGGCGCGCGACGTGCTGCAGCCGCTCACCTCGGCTTCGCTCGCCAATGATGATTTTCCCTTCGGCACCTATCAGGACATCGATCTTGGCATGGCGCCGGTGCGCGCCCACCGGGTCACCTATGTCGGTGAACTCGGCTGGGAGATTTACGTGACCGCCGACATGGCCATGCACGTGTTCGAGACGATCATGGCCGGCGGCGAGGCGGCGAACATACGGCTCTGCGGCCTGCACGTGCTCGATTCTTGCCGCATCGAAAAGGCGTTCCGCCATTTCGGCCACGACATCAGCGACGAGGACCATGTGCTCGAAGCCGGGCTCGGCTTTGCCGTCAAGCCGGACAAGACGGCATCGAATTTCGGCCAGTTCATCGGCCGCGAGGCGGTGCTGAAAAAGAAGGAAACGGGGCTGCAACGCCGCCTCGTCCAGTTCAAGCTCACCGATCCGGAGCCGCTGCTCTACCACAATGAGCCGATCCTCAGGGACGGCGAGATGGTCGGCTATGTGACCTCGGGCAATTACGGCCACTTCCTCGGCGGTGCCGTCGGGCTCGGCTATGTGCCATGTGCAGCGGGCGAGAAGCCGGCCGATCTTCTGTCGTCTTCTTACGAGATCGAAGTCGCCGGCCGGCGCTTCGCCGCCGAGGCGTCGCTGAAGCCGATGTACGATCCGCGGGCCGAGCGGGTGCGCCTTTGAGGAGAGGGCCCATGAACGATCGACAGCAGCGACTGGGCGAAACCTTCCGGCGCCTGCATGCCGGGCCGGACATCTTCGTCATGCCGAACGCCTACGACATCGGCTCGGCGCAGATGCTCGCCGGCCTCGGCGCACGCGCGATCGCGACGGCGTCGGCCGGACTTGCCGGAACCCTCGGCCTGCCCGACGGCGCGGTCGGCCGCGACCAGGCGCTGGCGCATGCGCGGGCGGTGGCCGCTTCCATCGACATTCCGGTCTCCGGCGATCTGGAGAACGGTTATGCCGACGACCCGGGGGGCGTTGCCGAAACGATCCGGCTGGCGAGCGAGGCCGGCCTTGCAGGCTGCGGGATCGAAGACAAGGTGCATGGGGGAACCGCGTTCTACGATTTCGACCATGCGGTCGCCCGCATCGCGGCGGCGGTCGCGGCCGTAAAAGCGTTGGACTTTCCCTTTACGTTAACGGCAAGAGCGGATGGCGTTCTCGGCGGCGCCTATGATCTCGACGAAGCGCTGCGCCGCGCCGCCGCCTTCGCCGAAGCCGGGGCCGGCTGCGTTTTCGTCCCGGGCATTTCCGAGGATCAGGCGCTCGCCCGGCTGTGCGCGGGCGTGACGGCGCCGGTCAGCCATCTGACCGGCATCGCCGCGACCGGCTGTTCGGTTTCTGACCTTGCCGCGCTCGGCGTGCGCCGGGTCAGCACCGGGCCGTTCCTGTTCCGCACCGCGCTCGGCGCGGCGGCACGGGCGGCGATCGCCTTGCTCGGCGACGGCGACGTTTCGGCGCTGGTTGCGAAAGACGGCTGGGCCGAGGCCGACAAGGCGATGCGGGCGGGGAAGCGGGGCGACTGATTTCCGATCGACAGGAATAGCGCGATCGACGCGTTCAATGCGGAGGATGCCGGCATGGATCAGGAACAATCGCCGAGGCAGGGACGGCGACCGGGCGGCGGCCGCGCCGCAAGGCGGGCCGAGCGCGCCGCACCGATCAAGGCGGATCGCCGGCCGGTCCGCCCGGGCATGCTGGGCGGCACCTACCGGCCGCTCGCCGATGAGGATCTGGAGAAGATCCATAAGGCGGCGCTGAAAATCCTGGAGGAGATCGGCATCGCCGATGCGCCGCAAAGCGGCATCGACGCGATGGTTGCGGCCGGGGCGACGCTCGGCGATGACGGCCGGCTGCGGTTTTCGCCGGCGCTCGTCGACGACATGGTGTTGCGGGCCGGCCGCTCGTTCACTTTGTGCGGTCGCGATCCGGCCCATGACATGCGGCCGCTCGGGCGCCAGGTCCATTACGGCACGGCGGGTGCCGCGGTGCATCTGGTCGATGTCGAACACCGTGAATACAGGGAATCGACGCTTCAAGACATCTACGACGCGGCGCGGATCGTCGAGACCCTCGACAACATCCATTTTTTCCAGCGGCCGATGGTGGCGCGCGACCTGGAGGACCCGCGCGATCTCGACATCAACACGGTCTATGCGGCGCTTTCGGGCACGACCAAGCATGTGGGCACGAGCTTCATCAAGCCGGAGCATGTGACCGAGGCGCTGGACCTGCTGCACATGGTCGCCGGCGGCGAAGCGGCATGGCGGGAGCGGCCGTTCCTGTCCGCCTCGATCTGCCATGTGGTGCCGCCGCTGAAATTCGCCACCGAGGCCTGCGAGGTCATGGAGACGTGCATCCATGGCGGCATCCCGGTGCTCATGCTCTCGGCCGGCCAGGCCGGCGCGACGGCGCCGGCGGCACTTGCGGGTGCCGTTGCCCAGGCGGTGGCCGAATGCCTTGCCGGCCTCATCTACGTCAATTCGGTCCAACTCGGCGCGCCGGCGATCTTCGGCACCTGGCCGTTCGTCTCCGACCTGCGCACCGGCGCCATGTCCGGCGGCTCCGGCGAACAGGCGCTGCTGACGGCGGCCTGCGCCCAGATGCATGAATTCTACGCGCTGCCGGGCGGCTCGGCCGCCGGCATGACCGACGCCAAGCTGCCGGACGTGCAGGCCGGCTACGAAAAGGGCATCACCGATGTGATGGCCGGTCTCTCAGGTCTCAATCTCGTTTACGAATCCGCCGGCATGCACGGCTCGCTGCTCGGCTTCTGCCTGGAGAGCCTGATCATCGACAACGACATGATCGGCCAGTGCCTGCGCTGCGTGCGCGGCATCGAGGTCACCGACGACACGCTGTCGATCGCGGCGATGCGCGAGGTCTGCCTGGAGGGGCCCGGCCACTATCTCGGCCACGGCCAGACGCTCGAACTGATGCAGACCGAATACGTCTATCCGAGCCTCGGCGACCGCACCTCGCCGAAGGAATGGATCGAGCGCGACAAGCCGGACATGGTGGTCCGCGCCGTCGCGGAAAAACGGCGCATCCTCGACAGCTTCTATCCCCGTCACATCCCCGACGAGATCGACGACGCGATCCGCGCGCGTTTCGATATCAAGCTCGAAAAGGCCGCGATGGGACGGTGAGGGAAGGTTGGGGTAGGCGGAGTTGGCTACCCCCCTCCCTGTCCCTCCCCCACAAGGGGGGAGGGGACGTTTACGGCAAGCTCGGCACAACTCCCCTCCCCCTTGTGGGGAGGGGTTGGGGGTGGGGGTCCACAAAAAAAACAATCAGCGATTGTCAGCCAAGGCCGCGTTTCACCCCCACCCAACCTCAGCTAACGCCTTGTCGCTCCGCACCAAAGCGAAGCTTCGGTATCCCTCCCCGCAAGGGGGAGGGAACGATGGCGGCAGCCTCGGAATTCTCCCCTCCCCCTTGTGGGGAGGGGTCGGGGGTGGGGGTCCCGGAAACAAAAACAATCAGCGATTGTCAGCCAAGGCCGCTCTTAACCCCCACCCAACCTCAGCTAACGCCTTGTCGCTCCGCACCAAAGCGAAGCTTCGGTATCCCTCCCCGCAAGGGGGAGGGATGGCCTTGCGGATCGCGCCAAAGCCCTCTCCCCGTCGGGGAGAGGGCCCAAGTGAGGGGGTCAAGAATAATCACCCTCACCCGACTTCGACCGCGGTTCAGCTTCGATTCACCGGGTCTGCGTAGCCCTCTCCCTCAAGGGAGAGGGAAGATTCGGTGCCGGCCGTTTCCCCCGTCTGCAGGGGCTGACGCGCGGGATTAGCGCGTTCGGCATGGACGACGCAGGCGACGAGCAGCACGATCGCGGCGCCCTGATGGACGAGCGCCAGCCACATCGGCACCACCCAGATCAGCGTGTAGATGCCGATCACCACCTGAGCGAGGGTGATCGCGGCTATAACGAACGCGCCGGTCCTGATCGGGCTTGCGGCGCTGCGCGCATCGTAGGCGTGAGTGAGCGCGACGATCACCACCAGATAGGCGCCGATGCGGTGGACGAACTGCACGGTCAGGTGATTTTCGACGAGGTTGACCCAGGCCGGCGCCATCGAGAAGAGATCGGCGAACGGCGGCAGCAGATCGCCGTCCATCAGCGGCCAGGTGTTGTAAATGAGCCCGGCCTTGAGGCCGGCGACGAGGCCGCCGAGGAAAATCTGCGCAGTCACGAGCACGATCAGCGCGACTGCGGTGCGGCGGAGCCGCCGGTCGGGCGGCTCAGGCTGCGGCAACGTTCGACGCGCCGTCCAGACGATCGCAATCAGGATGAAACAGGCCATCACCAGGTGCACGGCAAGCCGTTCCTGGGCGACGTCGACCCGGTTGACGAGGCCTGACGCGACCATCCACCAGCCGATTGCGCCCTGCAGGCCGCCGAGCAGGAAGATCGCCACCAGCCGGCCGCGCAGGCCCGGCCCGATCCAGCCCTTCCACCAGAACCAGACCAGCGGTACGAAAAAGACCAGCCCGATCAGCCGGCCGAACAGCCGGTGGCCCCATTCCCAGTAGTAGATGACCTTGAACTCGTCGAGGCTGAAGCCCTTGTTGATCTGCTCGTATTCCGGGATCTGCTTGTATTTTTCCAGCTCTTCGAGCCAGGCCTCGTGCGAGAGCGGCGGGATCGCCCCGGTCACCGGCTTCCACTCGACGATCGACAGCCCCGAATCGGTCAGCCGTGTGGCGCCGCCGAGCAGCACCATCAGCGTCACCAGCACGGCGATGCCGTAAAGCCAGATGCGGATGGCGCGATGGCGTCGTTCGAGGTCGGCGGCGTGCTCGGTCATGGGATGTTCCTGAGCTGGTGCAGGCTGGCGAGGAATTTTTCTTTCCTAGAGTGCTTTTCGTTCGAACTGAATCACTCAAAGCGCTCTATCTGTTTTATTGTCGCGTATTCTTATCCGAAAACCGGTTCCCACTTTTCGGGAATACGCTCTAACCCCCACCCCCGACCCCTCCCCACAAGGGGGAGGGGAGTATGCCGGGATTGCCGCCATCGTCCCCTCCCCCTTCATGGGGGAGGGACAGGGAGGGGGGTCAATACCCGCAATCATCACGTCTTTCTTCCATTCGCCGGCAATGATGGACCGATGCGGGCCTTTCGCCGGTTCAGCGGACCGATTCCATCACCATCGGCCAGACCTTTTTCGGCCACGCACTGAGGCCCGCGGCCGAGGCGACAACGGTCTGGCCGCGCACCAGAATCCAGGTCGGCGCGCCGCGCGGCGCTTTGCTGGTGTCGCGGTAGCGGCGCAGATTGAGCGGCCAGTTCTCGTCGTCGAAGGCGGTCTTCAGTTCGGTCGCGATCAGTTCGTGATATTCGAGCTTCTTGAATTCGGCGGAATTGACAAAACCCTCGCGGAACGTTTTGCGCCATTGCTTGCACGGCATGCAGTCATCGGCGCCGACATAGATGACCATGAATTTGTCGTCGCCCTCGTGCTTGAAGCGGCTCGGCACGGAGGTGGCGAACAGCGCGCTCGCCGCGTTTGCGACGACGAGCAGAATGATCGCAATTACCGCCAGGCGACCCATCTGATTTTCTCCGTTCGCGTCCAAATTTACCTTCGCCCGGATCATGCCGTCATTGCCGACGGCATTCAATGGACGAGTCCGGCCGCGCCGCGGCCGCGCGCGATCGCAAGACCTCGGGGCCGGCACCTCCTTCGGCGGTAGAGGAACGGGCCGATGGCCGAATTGACGAAAGTCAAGACGAGCGGGCGTTAACCGTGCTCCGATTCAGCATGGCCGGACTCTATCAAAACGAGCCGGGGACGATGCGCGCATGGGGGATTTTTGATGTCTGACACTCAATCCGAAGAGACGGGACCGGCCGAGCGGCAGGAACCGATACCGATGATGCAGCGGATACTCGATAGCCCGTTCCTGCTGCTGTTCCTCGGTGTCGTCGTACCGACGGTGCTCTACACAATCTGGGGCGTGATGGAAGTTGCCTCCATCCCGCTTGCCCAATAAGCGCGGGGAGGGAACATCATGGCTGTCCTGCCACCTGAACAACGTATCTGGTGGAAAGAGCCGATTGAGAAGGTCGAACTCGTCTGGGTGATCATCGCCGTCCTGTGGGGCTTTTTCATGTTCGGCTTCATGATCGCCTGGCACTTCATCGGCGAACAGAATCTGAGCCCGGAAGCCTATCGTATTCTGCCCTCGAACTACGAAGCGAAGGTCGAGGCCTTTGCCGAGGAACATACGGTCGGCGAAGAAGAGGGCGTGCCGATCGTCGCGCCGCCGCCCGGCGGCGATGCCTACATGCTCGGCCGGACCTTCGACTGGTGGCCGATCCTGCAGCTTGAGAAGGATCAGAGCTACCGGTTCCACATCTCGTCGGTCGACCTGCAGCACGGCTTCTCGCTGCTGCCGACCAACATCAACATTCAGATCCATCCGGGTTACGAGCACGTGATCACGCTGACGCCGACCGAGACCGGTGAATTCGGGATTATCTGTAACGAATACTGCGGCCTCGGCCATCACGTCATGACCGGCAAGATCATCGTCGTCGACAAGAAGACCGCCGACAGCGGCCAGTCGCCGGTGGCGGTCAGCAAACTGGCGGACGGGGAGGTGACGCAATGACTGCCGAAACCGCTGTCGGAACCATCGGCGGCCGCGCCGCCAAGTTCCGCACTTGCCAATTCACCGGCCTCAAGGTCGATACCGCAGCCCAGACCCTGATCAAGGTCAACGCGGTGGCCGCGGTGATCTTCCTGCTGCTCGGCGGCGTCATGGGCCTGTTGGTGGCGCTGACGCGCTGGCCGGCGGTGCACCTGCTTCCCGCCGAACTGTTCTATCTGGTCCTGACCGGGCACGGCGCCAACGTGCTGTTGTTCTGGATCATCTTCTTCGAGGTGGCGGTGCTCTATTTCGCCTCGGCGATATTGTTGAACAGCAGGCTGGCGACACCCAAACTCGCCTGGCTCGCCTTCCTGTTGATGGTGGCCGGCGCGGTTCTGGCCAATGTCGCGGTGCTGCGCGGCGAATCGTCGGTGATGTTCACCTCCTATCCGCCGCTGATGGCCGAGCCGATCTTCTACCTGTCGCTGATCCTGTTTGCGGTCGGTACGCTGATTGCGGTCGGCATCTTCTTTGCGACCCTGGTGATCGCCAAGGAGGAGGGCACCTATGAGGGCTCGATACCGCTGGTCACCTTCGGTGCGCTGACGGCGGCGATCATCGCCGTCTTCACGCTGGCGTCCGGCGCCATCATCCTGATCCCGACGCTGTTGTGGTCGGTGGGTCTGATCAGCAATATCGACCCGCTGCTCTACAAGGTCGTGTGGTGGGGCATGGGCCACTCCTCGCAGCAGATCAACGTCTCCGCCCATGTCGCCATCTGGTACATGATCGCGGCGTTGCTGGTCGGCGCCAAGCCGCTGTCGGAAAAGGTCAGCCGCACGGCGTTCCTGATGTACATCCTGTTCCTGCAGCTTGCTTCGGCGCACCATCTGCTCGCCGAACCCGGCTTGGACCCGAGCTGGAAGATCGTCAACACCAGCTACATGATGTACCTCGCCGTCGTCGGTTCGATGGTGCACGGCCTCACGGTTCCGGGCTCGATCGAGGCGGCGCAGCGGCGCAACGGCTTCGACAAGGGCATGTTCGAATGGCTGCGCAAGGCGCCCTGGGGGCATCCGGCCTTCTCCGGCATGTTCCTGTCGCTGGTGATGTTCGGATTCATCGGCGGCATCTCCGGCGTCGTGCTCGGCACCGAGCAGCTCAACGTGCTGATGCACAACACGCTCTACGTGCCCGGACACTTCCACGGCACCGTCGTCGCCGGCACCACGCTCGCCTTCATGGCGGCGACCTATCTGGTGCTGCCGCTGATCTTCCAGCGCGAGATCGTGTGGCCGACGCTCGCCAAATGGCAGCCCTATCTGTTCGGCATCGGCGCCGGCATGATCTCGCTGTTCATGATGGGCGCCGGCACGCTCGGCATGCCGCGCCGGCACTGGGACATCACCTTCTCGGACGCGGTCATCGGCTATGAGCCGTCGGCGGGCGCGTTCCTGATGATGGGCCTCAACGGCATCGGCGCCCTCTTGGCGTCGGTCGGCGGTGCGGTCTTCATCCTCGTTGTCGTCGGCACGGTGCTGTTCGGCAAGAAGGTGCAGAGCGGTCATCAGCTGACCTTCCCGCTGCATGCGGGCGGCGGCAAGGCGGCCTCGGAATATGGCAGTCATGCGACGACCAAACTTCCGGGCACGGCCGTGCTGGTGGCGATCTTCTTCGTCTCGTTCGTGCTCTACTACTTCATCAACTGGAAATATCTGTCAGAGCTCTGGCTGTTCCGTTGATGGGGTTCCCGGCACTTAGTGACGAAGGAGTGTGAAGTGATGCTCGCCGCGGTCAAAATGACGATCTCCGTCCTGAAACTCAGGATCGCGATCGCGATCGCGGCGAGTGCGATTGCCGGGATTGCGGCAAGCGAAGGCGCGATGCCGCCGTTCTGGAAAACCCTGGCGCTGGTGATCGCCGTCATGGGCGCTTCGGGCGCCGCAGGGGCCTTCAACCAATATTATGAGCGCGATATCGACCGGATTATGCGGCGCACCCGCAACCGGCCGTTCGCCAGCGGGGCACTGCCGGAAAGCGCCTGGTGGCCCGTTGGCTTCGCCCTCTTGCTGGCGGCGTCGCTGGCGCTGGCGACGGTGGCCGGTGGTTCGCTTGCCGCGTTCTTCATCTTCCTCGGGGCATTCACCTACGGCATCGTCTATACGGTCTGGCTGAAGCGGCGCACGGTGTGGAACATCGTCGTCGGCGGGCTGGCCGGCTCGTTCGCCGTGCTTGCCGGGGCGGCGGCGATCGATCCGATGCCGCAGGTCACGCCCTACATCCTCGCCATCGTCCTTTTTCTGTGGACACCACCGCATTTCTGGAGCCTTGCGGCGGCGCGCGGCGACGACTATGCGGTCGCCGGCGTGCCGATGCTGCCGATCGTCGTGCCGGAATACGCCTGGAAGGCGGCCGTGCTCACCCATTCGCTGGCGCTGGCGCTGATCTCGCTGGTTCCGCTCGCCTTCGGCAAGGGCCTCTTCTACGGCCTCGGCGCCGGTCTCGGCGGCGGCTATCTGGTCTATAAAAGCTGGCAGCTTTACCGGAATCCGACCAAAAAGACCGCAATGGCGAACTTTGTCGCCTCGCTGATCCAGCTTCCGGCGCTGGTGCTCGGCGTCTCCCTGGATGCGGCGTTCGGATCACTGATATGAGGCTGAGACTTGCGCTTGCGGCGGCGGGGCTGATGGCGCTCGCCGGGCTTTGCTCCGGCGATGCCCTGGCCGCCACCAAGGCGACCGACAAGAGCCGCCATCTCGATCCGGAAACCGTCATCAAGGTCAGCCGCGAGGCGATCGGCCGCAAGGTCGGCGACCATGCCCTTGTCGACATTTCGGGCGCGCGGTTCTCGCTCGGCGAACTGGCCGGCAATCCGGTCATCATCAACCTGGTCTATTCGAGCTGCAGCACCGTCTGCCCGATCACCACCCAGCATTTGCGGGTGGCGGTCGAGGACGCGCTGGAGCTGTTCGGGCCGGAGCGGTTCACCGTGCTGACCATCGGGTTCGACGCGCGCAACGACACGCCGACCCGAATGGCCCAGTTCGCCATCGACCAGGACATCGATCTGGACAATTGGCGGATCGCCAGCGCCGATGCGGCGACGCTTAAGACGCTGCTCGGCGAGCTCGGCTTCAGCTACGCCGCTGCCGCCGGCGGCTTCGATCACATCGCCCAGACGACGATCCTCGATGCCGACGGCGTCGTCTACCGCCATGTCTACGGCGACGAGTTCCCGATCCAGATGCTGATGGAGCCGCTGAAGGGCGCCGTCTACGGCTGGGACCGGCCGTTGACCGTTTCCGGCCTCATTGACCGGTTCCGCTATTTCTGCACCGCCTACGATCCGAGCACCGGCCACTACACGACCCGCTACGGCTCGACGATCGCCGGGATCGTTCTCGGTGCCCTGTCACTTCTCGTCTTTGCCGGGTGGATCGCCCGCGAATGGTTCAAGAAACGGCCCGCTTGACAAAGAAACAATAATCCAGATCGATCGTGATCGACTGATGATGAAAGGAAGAACCGTTGGAAGCGGTGATTTCCAGCCTTCGCTCGGGCCTCAGGCGTATATTCGAATCTGCTGAAGGACTGCTCGACAAGATTTTCGGTCCGAAGCTCAACCCGTTCGGACAGCTCGGCGCGATCGGCTATTTCCTCTACTGGATCGTCGCGGCGTCGGGCATCTACCTGTTCGCGGTCTACGATACCGGCCTGGAGAACACCTACGAATCGATCGAGTGGTACACCTACGACCACTGGTATCATGCCGGCGTCATGCGCAGCCTGCACCGCTATGCCTCCGATCTGATGGTGGTGATGATGCTGGTGCATCTGGCGCGGGAGTTCGCGCTCGACCGTTATCGCGGCGTGCGCTGGTTCTCTTGGTTCACCGGTATCCCGGTGATCTGGATGGTCTATATCTCCGGCATCACCGGCTATTGGCTGATCTGGGACAAGCTCGCCCAATACGTCGCGGTCACCTCGACCGAACTGCTCGACTGGCTGCCCATCTTCGGTGAGCCGATCGCCCGCAACTATCTGAGCGGCGGCGTGTTGTCGAGCCGCTTCTTCACGCTGCTGATCTTCCTGCACGTCGCGGTGCCGCTGATCCTCTTGTTCATCATGTGGGTGCACATCCAGCGCATCTCGCGGCCGAAGGTCAACCCGCCGCGGCTACTCGCCGGCGTCATCGTCGTCGGCCTTGTCATCGTCTCGCTGTGGCAGCCGGCGCTCAGCCAGGGGCCGGCGGACCTCACCCAGGAACCCAGTCCCGTCGGCCTCGACTGGTTCTACCTGCCGCTTTATCCGCTGGCCGACAGCAATCCGGGACTGGTCTGGCTGTTCCTTGCCGTCGCCACGCTTCTCATCGGGCTGATGCCATGGCTGCCGCCGCTGAAGAAACCGAAACCGGCGGCGGTCGATCTGGCCCATTGCAATGGCTGCGGGCGCTGTGTCGACGACTGCCCCTATGAGGCGCTGATATTGGCGCCGCGCAGCGACGACCTGCCCTACAGCCATGAAGTGGCGGTGAATGCATCGAAATGCGTGTCCTGCGGCATCTGCATGGGGGCGTGCCCGTCGTCGACGCCGTTCCGGCGCACCGCCGAACTGGCGACCGGCATCGACATTCCCGACCTGCCGCTGACGGAGGTGCGCGGCCGGGTTCAGGAGGTCGCCGAAACGCTGACCGGGGCGCCGCGGGTGCTGGTGATCGCCTGCACCCATTCGGCCGGCGCCCGGCATGACGGCGCGGTGCTGGCGCTGCCCTGCGTGGCGATGGCGCCGCCGCCGCTGATCGACTATGTGTTGTCGCGCGACCTGGCCGACGGCGTGGTGGTCGCCGGCTGCGCCGAACGATCGTGCCACAACCGGCTCGGCGTCGACTGGACCAAGCAGCGCATCGCCGGCGAGCGCGATCCCTATTTGCGCAAGCGGGTGCCGCGCGAAAGGCTGCTGACGGTGTGGGCGTCGCCGACCGAGGGGCGGGTGTTCAGGCGCGAGTTGGCCGACTTCGTCGACCGGCTGAAGGCGCTGCCTGCCGATGACGGCAGCGGAACGCGGATGCCGCCGGCACCCTCTTCGGCAGGCGCGGCGGAGGAGAAGGCGCTATGATCGACGGCGTATCGTTTCCGCGGATCATCGGCATGCTCGTCTTCACGGTCGCGCTGTCGGCGCTTGCCGCCGTGTTCGACGACTGGCCGCGCTACAGCCGCATCCCGGACGGCATGGCGGTGCTGAAATTCTCGTTCACCCACGGCTCCGACCGCTCGTCGCTGTGCAAGCGGCGCAGCCGCGAGGAGCTGCAGAAGCTGCCGCCGAACAAGCGCGTGCCGCTCGACTGCCCGCGCGAACGGCCGCCGGTGGTGACCGAACTCGAGGTCAACGGCGAGCAGCTCTTCTTCAAGTCGCTGCCGCCTTCGGGGATCGCCAAGGACGGGCCGTCGCGGCTCTATGAGCGGTTCCTGGTTCCGGCCGGCGACCATACGATCACCGCGCGCATGCGCGATACGCCGCGCGAAGAAGGCTTCGACTACGAATCGACGCGCCGGGTGACGCTTGTCCCCGGCCAGAACCTCTCCATCGACTTCCGGCACGAGACCGGCGGTTTTGTGATGAACTGAAGAAAATGCCGTCATGCTGATCAAATGGGAAGATCGCTACGCCACCGGTATCGCGGATGTCGACTACGAGCACCGCGAACTGATCGATCTGATCAACACGCTCTACGAACGGATCGGCGAGGGCGAGGCGCCGGATGAGGTCGTCGGCTTCTTCGGCGATCTGCTCAACGCGGTCACCGGGCATTTCGCGCTCGAGGAAAGGCTGATGCGCGAACGCGGCTATGACGGCTACGGCGCCCACAAGGCTGACCACGAGACGCTGCTGGAATCGATCCGCTATATCATGGAAGGCTACGAGGCGGGCGAGGCGGCGTTTGCGCCGGACAAGCTCGGCGCCGTGCTCGACTCGTGGTTCTCCGTCCACTTCAGCACCCATGACGCGCGCCTGCACAAGGTGTTCGGGGCGACGGGGCATTGAGTGGTGAGAACGTCTTACCGGCTTACGTATCCGAAAGCTGCGCGATCAGTAAGCCCTGGAGATAGTCGGCGAGAACCGACACGTTGAAATGGCCGTCTGCCCAGTGCCTGTCCGCGTCAGCGAGCGCGTCATAATAGGGTTGCCGGTTTTCTCTTATGCGCTCGGGAACGATTTTGTTTCCGGGCAGCAAGCCACCATACCTCATGCAAATGAGATAATAGCAGGCAGCCCGCGCCGTTCTCCCGTTGCCTTCGACAAAAGGGTGGATCCAGTTCATCCGCCAAAGCGCGTAGGCCGGCAATACGGTTGGATGATCCATGATCTCCCAATTCTCATGCACCACGGACAGGAATTGATCTATGAGATGGGGGACCTTTTCAAAGTGTGGTGGAATATGCCTGCCGACATAGATGGGCTGCTCCCGATATCTCCCGCCAAATTGCGCGATGTTCGATACCGCGACATGGTTTAATGCCCACAGAGTATATTTATCGAACGCTTCTATGCCCTTGGTCAGGCCGATTTCAATGCAGTTTGTTAAAAGGTCATATTGGCGCAAAAGGTTTTGCTCTTGTATGCGAGCAAAAAACTCAGGATTGTCCTTTTCCCTTACCGACACGGTCAGCTAGAACGCCCCTAAGATGCCAATCGAATAGTTCGCGATGCCTTTCGCACCGATTCTTTTGTTATGTGCTCTGATTCAAGTGAGTTCCCGAACGCAAAGCTGATCCTCTGCTCGTGAAGCTGTTCCTCTGTAACGGGGGTTTCGCGAGATTTCTCCAACAGCTCCTTGAGCCTTGGATCAAGCTCGACCTCACCCAGAAACTGTTTTCTGTCTGCCATTTTAAACCGCTCCTTTTTCCGTCCGTATGCCATTTGGATCATCGTGGCACGGCGGAAAATACAGGCTACGCGATTAAAGAACCGTTCACGTGATGTTCTCAATATGGAGGTGATCAACCGAGGCGTCAAATCAAAATTACAGGTCGCAAACGACAAGTTACCATCGCGTTGCGGGGTTGCGGCGGTGCCCAGCAGTGTCATCGCTGCCGGGCGGCGGCCCAGTTGGCGGTCGCCATATCCATCGTCGCGGCGTGGTCCGCAAACCAGCGCGGCGCATCGACGGTCAGGAAGGTCCGCAGGCGCGCGATATCGCCGTCCCTGGCGGCGTCGGCGATATTGGCCGTCCAGGCGAGCACGCGACGGTGCTCGGTCTTATGAATCGGCATCGGCGGAAAGCCGGTCTCCTGCATCAGCGCTTCCTCGCGGGCGAAATGCGCCTCGAAATGGGCGGCCAGTTCGTCGAGCAGGCCAAGGAGCGCGGACTCCTCCGCCATCCGGCAGCGCATCAGCAATTCGGCGCAATGGGCGTGATCCTCATCGATCATGGCGTTGTTGGTGCGGCTGTAGGCAAGGTGATCGGCGGCATCCGCCATTTTCGCATGACTCCTCATTGAAATTCGAAACCTTACCTAAAAGGCGGCGTCGAAATGTATCCGTGGCACGTCGTCACGTCGGACGGTATCCACTGCTGTACAGTTGAGTTGCTCAAGTTGGTCATAGGCTCTTGTGTAGATGGTGTTATTTCGACTGAAGGGGGCTCAGACACGGGGGACGGCCTCTCGTCTCGACGTCATCACCCAAGCCCTCGGTTGTCACCACCCAACCCCTCCTTCGTCACCACCCGGCTTGTCCGGGTGGTCCATTGGCTTGTCGACTTGCCAACGCATTGGTGAAGGTATTCAAGCGCTTCTGGATACCGGACCGCCATTGGATTGCCCGCATAAAGCGGGCAATGACGATGGAGGGGAAGTCGAGCCACCCGAAAAGCCACTTAACCATGCAGTAGTGGCTGGCCTCAATGGCTGGTGCCCTCGGAGAAGGTGATCTTGTTGTGGACGTTGTACTTGCCTGAGGGTTTTCGCATCGGCAGCCGCTTCACCTCTGTGAAGGTCGCGGCGTCGTAGATGACGATCGCGCCGTCATCCTCCCAGATGGAGACGATGGCGTGGCGGCCCGACCGGTCGAATTCGACATGGGCCGCGGTCTTGCCGGGCGCCGGGCGCAGCGTCCTGACGATTTCGAGCGTTTCCTTGTCGATGACGTGGATCACGTCCTTGTTGGGGCCGAAGAAGACATCGGTCCAGGCATAGGGCGTGTTTTCATGGCTGCGCAGGAAAAAGCCCGGGCCGAGGGTTTCGACCCGCTTGATCGTCTTCCAGTCCTTCATGTCGATGACGCTGACGGCGTTCTCGCGGATATGCGGCGTCGCCATCACCGTCGTGCCCTGGCGCTTCCAGGTGATGCCGGAGGCCAGATGCGGCAGGCTGGCGAGTTCCAGTTCGGCGATCTTGCGGCCGATGACGAGATCGACGACCTGGCCCTGCTTGGCGTTGCGCGCCGCGCCGACGAGATATTCGTAAGCCTGGTCGAAGAAGAAGTCGTCGAGATAGTCGTCGAGCTTGATTTTGCGGATCGGAAACGGATCGGTGTATTTCGGCGGGCCTTCGTCGCGATAGTCGTGGACGAAGCCGTAAAACGGCGGGTCGTCGCCGTAAAAAACCTCCCACACCTGGGGGATGTCCTTCAGCGCCAGGATGAAGCTTTCGCGCGGCGGCGCCTGATAGACCGCGCTGACGCGCGAGCTGTTTCCCTCGCCATCCTCGATCGGGATGATCTTTTCGAGCGTCAAATCGTCGGCGCTGAAGATGACGAGCGTGTGCGGCAGATAATTGGCGAGCGCCACGTGCCTGCCGTCGCCCGAGAGCGCGATGTTGCGGGAATTGTAGGCGCCGCGGACGCGGCCGACCTCGGTGAGCGACCAGATGTCGTATTTCATGATCCAGCCGTCGCGGGACATGAAGAAAACGTAGCGGCCGTCGGAGGTGAATTTCGGCCCGCCATGCACCGCATAGGGCGTCGGGAAGCGGACGATCGGCGCGAACTTGTCGCCGTCGAGCAGGGTGGCGTGGTTGTCGCCGGTCTCAACGACAATGAAGAGGTTGAGCGGATCGGCGGCGAATTGCGGGCTGTCGGCCGCCATATAGTCCGGGTTGAGGGTGCGGCTGGCGGCGATATCGGCCGGGCCCCATTCGGGGATTTCGCCGAGCGGTTCGCGGATATAGTCGACGAGTGCGGCGATCTCGGCCGCACCGAGCACCTCGTTAAAGGCGGGCATCTGGGTGGCGGGCCGGCCGCTGCGGATGGTGGCGGCGAGGCCGTCGGGCTTTGTCCGCTTCAGCGTCTCGGGGATCAGCGCCGGGCCGATGCCGCCGAGCCGGCTTTCGCCGTGGCATTCGATGCAGTGCTCGCGGTAGAGCGCATCGGCCGACAAGGGGTCTTCGGCGCCGGCCGGCGCGGCGAGGGCGGCGATGAGCGCCAGCGCGCCGAGGCCCGATGCTCTAGCGGCCGAGCGCGCGCGCATCGTGGCGAACTCCGCGGAACGGGGTGACGACGAGCCGCTCGCCGGCCTCCTCGAGGCCGATCTCTGAATCGGTCAGATAGCAGGACGGGTCTTCCGCCCACGGGTTGCCGGTCAGTTGCAGGGCGCGCATGCGGGTGTTGCCGCCGCAAATGCCCAGATGGCGGCAGGCGCCGCAGCGGCCCTCGACCTTGCGCGGACGGACCTTCAGCCCGGCGAAGATCGGGTCGGTTGTGTCCTGCCAGATCTCGGAAAATCGGCGGTCCTTGACGTTGCCGAGCGTGTGATCCCACCAGAAGCTGTCCGGGTGGACGTTGCCGAGATTGTCGATATTGGCGATCCAGACGCCGGTGGCATTGCCGCCCCAGCGGAGGAGCAATTCTTCCAGATGGGCGGCGCGGTCGGGATGGTTGCGCTGCGCCCAGTGCAGCAGGTAGACGCCATCGGCGTCGTTGTTGCCGGTGACGTATTCGCGGGCCGAGCCGGCGCGGACATCGGCCCAGGCGCGTTCGATCAGAAGATCCATGCCCTCTCGGGTGATCTCCAGTTCGGCGTCGCGGTCGCGGTTCTTGTTGCCGCGGCCGGCATAGACCAGATGCGAGAGATAGAGCTTGTCGACATCCTCGGCCGCGGCGAGATCGAGCAGGTCCTGCAATTTCTCGGCGTTATCGCGGGTCATGGTGAAGCGCAAGCCGACCTTGACGCCGCGGGCGCGCAAATGCCGGACGGCGGCCAATGACGCGTCATAGGCGCCCTCCTGGCCGCGGAAGGCATCGTGCACGGCGCCGATGCCGTCGAGCGAAATGCCGACATAGTCGTAACCGATGCCGGCGATGCGGTCGGCCATGTCTTCATCGATCAGCGTGCCGTTGGTGGAGAGCCCGACGTAGAACCGCATGGCCTTGGCGCGGGCAGAGATCTCGAAGATGTCCGGCCGCAGCAGCGGCTCGCCGCCCGACAGGATCAGCACCGGCACGCCGAACGCCTTCAGGTCGTCCATAACCGTGAAGACTTCGCTGGTAGACAACTCGCCCGGAAAGTCGACATCGCCGGAAATCGTGTAGCAGTGCTGGCATTTCAAATTGCAGCGGCGGATCAAATTCCAGATCACCACCGGACCGGGCGGATCGCGATGCGGTCCGAGCGGTTTCGGATCGGCGATTTCGCGCAGGTAGTGGGTCAAGCGGAACATGACCTAACCTAACTGGCCAGCCTGAGGCCGGTCTTTTTCAGGATGCGCTTCGAATAGAGCACGTCGTGGCCGCGGCAGGCCGGACCGAGCAGGTCGGCAATCTCGGCAATGCGTGCGGCAACCACGCCGCGGTCCGGGCCGTGCACCATTGCGAAGAGATTATAGGGCCAATCGGGCAGATGTCGCGGCCGCCGGTAGCAATGGGTGACGAAGACGAGCGCCCCGACCTTCGGGCCGAGGTCGTCGATCTCGGCGTCGTCGACATCCCAGACACTCATGCCGTTGGCGATAAGCCCGAGGCGGAAATGGTTGGGAACGGCGCCGATGCGCCGGATCGCACCGGCCTCGAGCATTCGCGCCATGCGGGCGAGCACGTCACTAACCGGGATGCCGACCTCGTCGGCGACCGCGCGATAGGGCTCGGCCACGAGCGGCAGGCCGGCCGAGGTCGCCGCGACGATGCGGCGGTCGATGTCATCGAGAGCGATGGAATTTTCCGCGCTCATAGGCTGACCTTGAATTCGACGAAATACTCCGCCTCCTTTGGAAAGGCGAAGACCTGAAGACCTGTCGCTTCCTCGATCCGTTCGACCAGTTCCGGAACGTCTTCCGGACGTTCCAGGGCGAGCACGAACCACATGTTGAGGCGGTGGTCGCGCTCGTAATTGTGCGCGACTTCCGCGAAGCCGTTGACGATGTCGGCGATCTCGTCGAAGCGGTCGGCGGGCGCCGTGAGCGCGCACAGGCAGAAGCTGCCGCCCATGCGGTCGATGTTGTAGAGCGGCCCGAAACGGGTCAGCAGACCGGCCTCGAGCATGCCACGCAGGCGCGCGATCAGTTCGCCCTCGGGAATGCCGAGCAGGCCGGCCTCAGCATGGAACGGCCGTTCGGTGAGGGGAAAGCCGCCCTGCAGCGCGTTGACGATGTGCCTGTCGGTATCGTCGATGTCCGGCGCGTCTTGGGCAAGGGCCGTCATGCGACCTTCCTGTCGGCACTGAGCCGGGCGCCGCGCTGCTTGAAACAGCGGCGCGAAAAGAGCACGGCCTGCTTGAACGTGCCGGTGTCGTTTTCCCGGTTGAGTTCGTCGATGACGTGAAGGGCGGCATCGCGCGCCTTGGCGTGGACCATGACGAACAGCGCATAGGGCCAGTCGGGCGCGACCCGGCGGCGATAGCAGAGCGTCACCGAGGGGTGGGCGGCGAACGCCCGGCCGATGTCGTCGATGCGATCGTCGGGCACGTCCCACACGGCCATGGCGTTGGCGGAAAAGCCGACGGCGCGATGGCGCACGACGATGCCGAGCCGGCGGACGATGCCGGCCGCCTGCAGGGCGCCGAGGCGGTCGATCACGGCGGCTTCGGAAAGGCCGACCGCCTCGCCGACCGTCAAATAGGGCCGGGGAACGAGCGGCAACCCGTCTTCGAGCGCGATCATGAGCGGCGTGTCCTGCGGCCGGATCGCCGCAAGGTCGGGCGTGCAGGGCGGCTGGGCGGTCTTGTCGACGACGGCGCGGCGGCCGTTGATCGGAAAGCCCAGATCGATGTGGTAGGCGCACATGAGCGGCAGGTCGAGCACGTTGAGCGCGGTGCGCTCCGCGATCCGTCGCAGCGTGGCGTCGACGGCGGCGCGGTCGGCGCCGGTGACCACGAACCACATGTTGAAATCGTGCTCGCGCTCGTAATTGTGATTGACGCCGGGCTCAGCATCGACGATCGCCGCCACCGCCTCCAGGCGCCCCGCCGGCACGGAAAGCGCGGCAAGGGTGCTGGCGCCGACCGTGTTGGGGGCGAGCACCGCGCCGATGCGGGTGGCGAGGCCGCCGTCGATAAACCGCTTCAGGCGGGCGATCACCTGAGCCTCGTTAAGCCCCAGCGGCACGCCGAGCGCGGTGAATGGATAGGGGGTGAGCGGCAGGTCGCGCTGCCAGCGCTCGATCAGCATATGGTCGATGGTGTCGAGGGCGTGGCTCATGCGCTTACAGTCCGGTCCTGTGGGCGCGGGCGGTGAAGAAGATGCCGCTCGGCTTCATCGCCGGCAGTTCGGCGATCTTGGCGAATGTCCTGGTGTCGTAGACGTCGACGCGGTCGGCGTCGCGCACCGAAATCCAGACCTCGTGGCCGCGCGGCGAAAACTCCATGTGGAGCGCCGCCGGGCCCGGTTCGAACTCGTGCACGATCGTCATCGTCGGCACGTCGATCACCTGGATGAAGCGGTTGTCGGGCAGGGCGAAATTGACCCAGACCTGGCGTCCGTCCGGGCGCGCCACGGCAAACACCGGCTGGCCCTTGACCTTGATACGGCCGATCTCCTCGAAGCTGCGGGCATCGACGGCGAGCACCTCGTGGCGGCCGATCGCCGGCAGGAAGAAGCGGTCGCCGGCGAGCGCCCAGCCTTCCAGATGCGGCATCTTATAGACCGGCAGCTTCTCCTCGCCGCGGCCGTAATTGTCGAGGATGCGGCGCGGCGCCGGCGGCTCGGCCCAGAGGTCGATATGGGCGAGGCCGTCCTCGCCGAAAAGTCCGGCGAGGTAATGGCGGCCGTCGCCGGTGATCAGGCCGTCATAGGGGTTGAGGCCGATATCGGCGAACTTGGTCACCTGCGGCGTCTCTCCGGTCGAGAAGTCGACGATCCAGGTCTCGCCGGCATCCCAAAGCGAGAAGACGAAGCGCCGGCCCGGCGCATCGACGAGGCCGACGGTCTTGGAGCGGGCGCCGGCCTTGCCGTAGACGGCGGGGATGTCGGCGACAAGGTCGAGGGTCTCGGCGTTGAACACCTTTACGCCGCCGGGTTCGTAATTGGAGACCGCGATCAGCCGGCCGTCGTCGGAAATGGCACCGCCGATGGCGTTGCCGGACTGGACGACACGGTCGACGATCTTGCGGGTCAGCATGTCGATCTTGGTCAGGCCGCCGTCGCGGCCGAACACATAGACATAGCGTTCGTCGCGGGAATAGACGGCGGAGGCGTGGGAAACGTCGCCGAGGCCTTCGACACGGCCGAGGATCGCGTGATTGGTGGTGTCGACGATGGCGATCGATCCGCTCGCGCGCTCAATGACGATGCCGAGATCGCCGGTGCCGCGGAGGTCGTCGGCGGCCGCCGACACAGCGAGGCCGAGCAGGACGGCGAGGGTTGCGATTACGCGCATCATCGGATGTCGCCGCGTTTGAGGGCCTCCGCGATCCAGTCCGCTTCGGCCTCAGTGAGGAGCGCGCGCCAGGGCGGCATGGCCGTGCCGGGAATGCCGTCGAGAATGATCTCGGCGATGATGTCGGCGCCGCGGCCCTCGAACATATCGGCCGACAGCGGCCGGCCGAGGCCGCCCTTCAGCGTCATGCCGTGGCACGAGCCGCAGTCCTGGCGGACGAATTCGGTGAGCTGGCGCTGCCGCTCCTGCGTCAGGCCGGGCGCGCTGGCGATGGTGTCGCCAATGGCTGCGGCGAGCGCGATGCAGGTCAGGGCGATCGCGGCGGCGATCTCGACATAGCTTACGCGTCGAGATTTGTGCCGTGGGGCTTTCTGCCCGGATTTCGTCGTCCGCACAGCCATGTGATCATACATGCACGGTTCCCGCGTGCTGCGGCCGCCGTCCGGTTCCGTCGGCATTTTCGATGACGGTGGACAGCATGTCGGCGCGCGCCAGTGCCGCAACATCGCCGATGATGAAAATTACCGGTCCGCTCAACTCGGCCGCGGCAATGTCGGAGGCAACGGCGGCGAGGCTGGTCAGGCAGCGGCGTTCGTCGCTGCAGGTGGCGTTGGCGATCGCCAGTACCGGCGTATCGGAGTTGAGCCCGTGGGCGACGAGCTGCTTGGCGATGCCGGCGATCGCACCGCGGCCCATATAGACGACCAGCGTCGTCGCCGAATCGGCGAGCCCGGCCCAGTCGAGAATGAGCGGTTCGCCTTGGCGACAGTGGCCGGTGATGAAGCGGACCGAGCGGGCCACGCCACGATGGGTGAGCGGAATCTCGGCGGAGGCGGCGGCGCCCTGGGCGGCGGTCAGTCCCGGCACCACGGTGCAGGGAATGCCGGCGTCGCGGAGCGCCTCGATCTCCTCATAACCTCGGCCGAACACGAACGGGTCGCCGCCCTTCAGGCGGACCACGTCCTTGCCGGCGAGCGCCAGTTCGATGAGCAGGGTTTCGATGTCCCGCTGCGGCACCGGGTGGTTGCCCGGCCGCTTGCCGACATCGACCAGTTCGGCGCAGCGGGCGCAGGCCAGCACCTCGCGCGAGACGAGACGGTCATGGACGACGATTTCGGCGGTTTCGATCGCGCGAAGGGCCTTGACCGTGAGCAGGTCAGGGTCTCCCGGCCCGGCGCCGACCAGTGTGACCTTGCCGATCTTCTTCATGGCCGCTTCCCGTCTTCAGAGAACTTCACAATAGCCAAGGTCGGTTCTGTCGAGGCGCGATACCTTGACGCTCGTCAAGTGCGATTAAGGTCCACGCGCCGCGCCGGCGCTCGTGGAAAATCAATCAATTACTCGGTCACCGTCACGGTCCCGATCATGTCGTCGGATTCCCAGTGCGGGCCGCACAGATAGGGGTAGTCGCCGGGCGGCAGATCGAACGTCATCTCGGCGAGTTCGTCCGGAAACAGCCGGACCGATTCCTCCTTGCCGGCGTCCTTGAACCAGTAGCTGTGGCTGGTGCGCTTGTCGACATTGACCCAGCGAACGGTGGTGCCCTGCTTGACCGTCAGATGGACCGGGCAGAAGGTGTATTTGTACATGAGCACGATCGGGATCGGCTCCTCGGCGCTGGGCTTGCCGAAAATCTCCTGATAGCGCTCCTCGGCTTTTTCACAGATCTCGGCGGCCTTTTCCGGGTCGCTCGTGGCGGCGGCCGGACTGGCGGCGGCGGCGAGCGCCACAGACGCGGCAATCGCGACAACCAAGCTTCGCATCGAGCCTCCTCCTCGGTCTCTAAACGGCATGGCGCCGGCCAAATTACCCGAAATGCCGGATCACTGGCCGACGACGTTAATTTCTGCGGCCGGATCATCAAGCGCGAATGTGTATTCGAGCGAGACGTGATGGAACCGCGCCGACGAGTAGTCGTCGTGGATGGCGAAACCGACGACGTAGGTCTTGCCGGGCTCGATGGCGACGTCATCGGCGTCGCCCGCGGCAAGAGGCCGCGCCATCACCACCGTCCATTCGCCGGCTTCAAGCTTGCCCTCGGCGCTGACCGGGGCGCCGCCCTCCATCTTGCGGTCGGCGAGCACCGAACCGTTCTCGGCATCGGCGCCGGAGCGGTAGCGGATCAAATCCATGATTGCACCCGACGAGCGCAGGCCGTCGATCTCGCCGGCCTCCTTCAGCTTTTCCCAGCCGCCCCGGATCTTGCCGCGGCGACCGGCGACCTCGACCTTGGTGCGGGTTTCGGCGAGATATTTGGTGATGCCGTCGGAGATGTCGATGCGCTCGCCGACCGGCCCGGCGGCGGCCAGCGCGTCCTCTTTCGGCGCGTGCGGCATATAGCGGGAATCGTGGTGGCAGGTGACCCAGCAGCCGGCGCGCTCCACAAATTCGATACCGGTGCCGGCGATCATCATCGCCATCTTGACCTGGTTGTCCGGGTCCATCTTGCCGCCGTCGACGAACGGCACCGGCGCGTGGGTGCCCTCGGCCCATTGCAGGCGCAAATAGAGGTTCTCCGCGTCATGGGCGGCCTGGACGGTCATCTCCACATAGGGGCGCTTGCCGGGAATCGGCGTCTCCTCGGCCTTTTCGCCGGAGACGAGCTTGGCGCCCATGTCCTTGACTTCCTTCAGATGGCAGGTGGCGCAGCGGTCGCCGACCTTGACGAAGGGGCGGGCGCCGCCGTGATCCCTGCCGGTCCGGGCCCATTCGAACGAGGTCTGGCCGGGGTAGAACATGGTGACGGTCTTGGCGTCGACCGCCGACCAGTCGATTGCGGCGCCGAGGCCGTCGCCGGTGGCGGTCTCCGGGGTCGCGGCGGCAGCTGCGGACGCATCGCCGGCGGCTGCGGCGATCGCCGCGGCGGCCTTGGCCTGCTCCTCGGCGCGGGCAGCATCGACCGCGGCGGCGATCCGGGCCTTGACGGCTTCGGTGGCGGCCTTGGCCTCTTCCTCGGCCTTGATCGCCTCGGCCATTTCGGCTTCCTCGATGCGCTTCATGCTGGCCAGGTAAAGCTCCGGCACCGGGCGCGCATAGGACGGGTTCGGCTTCTCAAAGGCTTCGAGTTCCTCGTCGCTCAAGAGGTCGCGGACGTTCTTGTGGGCGATGCCCTTGTGACAGTCGATGCAGGTCTGGCCGGTCTCGAACGCATTCAAGTGCTGTTTGCGGGCCCGCGGGCGCTGGTAGGCGGGGTCCATGGAGATGTAATTGTGGCAGTTGCGGCATTCGCGCGAGTCGGTCTCCTTCATCGAGGCCCAGACATTTCGGGCCAGCTCCAGCCGCTTGGCCTCGAATTTCTCGGGTGTGTCGATGGAGCCGGTGAACTTGCCCCAGAGTTCCTTCGTGGCTTCGATCTTGCGGACGAATTTGTGGATCCACGGATCCGGCACGTGGCAGTCGGAGCACGTGGCGCGCACGCCGGTACGGTTGTGGTAGTGAATCGTTTCCTTGTATTCCTGGTAGACGGTGTTCTCCATCTCGTGACAGGTGATGCAGAACTCCATCGTATTGGTCGCTTCCATGGCGGTGTTGAAGCCGCCCCAGAAGACGATGCCGAGGGCGAAGAACAGCCCGGCGCCAACGATCGGCACGCCGAACAGCAGCCACCGGGACCGACGCCGGCGATCGCTGTTGTCATTGGCGCTGTTTCCGCTGGTTCCGTCTGCGCCGGACATGATCATCCTCCACAACTGTTTTTGTTGGTCTGGAAGCGTCGCTCATCGGGCGCCGAAGCGGCCGCCCGGGACCGTCGGGTGTCGGGCTTCGCCCGCCGGCTGCCGACCTCCGGCTGAAAGCTGAAGAGGCGAGCACCGCGCTCGCCTCTTCCTTTTTCAGAACCGGCCGATCACGTGACGTGATTGGTGCGGTTGTAGACGTTGAATTTGCCGGTCGGGGCGTAGAAGCCCGGGATCCGTGCCTTTTCTTCAAGCGTCTTGGCGTCGAAGATCACGATCTCGCCGTTCGGCTCGAGCGAGGTCGAACGGTTCCAGACCGAGACCCAGACTTCCGAGCCGTCCTTGTTGAATTCGATATGGACGGCCGCATAGCCTTCCTTATCGGTCAACTGGATGGTCTTCTCGATTTCGCGGGTCTTCTTGTTGATGACCTGGATCGACTGCTGCACTTCCGGCTCCGGATGCTTGGTCTGGTCGGCCCAGACATAGTCGGAGGTCGGATGGGTCCGGATGAACAGGCCAGGACCGTCGGTCTCGACCGTATAGCAGACCTTCCACGCCTGGTCGGGATGTCCGGCCGGGTCGTTGCCCCAAACCGTGACCGTGCCGACGCCGAGATGGACGGTGCCGCCCACCGGACCGCATTCGGAATCGTTCCAGTTGGCGCCGGGCCCCGGATGCGGCAGCTTCGGAACGTCGATCAGGGCTTCCAGCTTCTGGGTCTTGGAATCGACCACCACCATCTTGTTGGAGGCGTTGGCGGCGATCTGGAAGTAACGACCGGTCGGATCGAAGAAGCCGTCATGCAGGAACTTCGCCGTGTTGATCTTGGTCGTCTTCAGATTGTCGAGGTCGGTGTAGTCGACCTGCCAGATCTGACCGAGTTCCTTGGCCGAGACCAGGAACGTCGTCTCGTTCGGCGTGGTGTAGATCGCCGCGACGCGGGATTCCTCCACATAGTCGCCGTCGACGTTGACGCCGCGGGTGGAGACGACCTTCAGCGGATCCATGGTCGCGGCATCGACGATGACGAAGTGCGGCGGCCAGTACCCGCCGCCGATGACGTATTTGCCGTCACCGGACACGGCGACGTCGCGGGCGTCATAGGCGACCTGGACTTCAGCAACGCGCATCTTGTCCGGGGTCTGGAACAGGTCGATCTTGGTCAGCTTGCCGTCGCGGCCCATGGTGTACCAGAACCGGCCCGGAACGGCGGCATGCTCGACGTGGTGGTGTTCGGTTGCCTTGATCACGTGCACCGCATAGCCGGTGTCCAGATGGGCAACGATTTCGTGCTTGTCGCCGTCGACGATGGCAACCTTGCCGACGTCGCGTTCGATGACGACGAAGAAGTTCTCCCAGTTGCGGCCATGCAGCGGCTTGTCGGGATAGTCCGCCGGATCGACGTAGACCTTGCGGCGCTCCTTCATCAGGGCAAGCGACATCTCGGGCGGTTTCGGCGGCTCATGCTGGATGTAGGTCGCCATTTGCTTGATTTCTTCGGCCGACATGACGTCGTCGAAGTTGTTCATCCCGCCTTCGGTGCCGAGCGTGATGATCTTCTCAAGACGCTCCTGACCAAGCTTGATGGTTTCGGCAGGCAGCAGGCTCTTGCCCGTTGCGCCCTTACGCAGCACGCCATGGCAGCCCGCACAGCGTTGGAAGTAGATCGTCTTGGAACTTTCGTAAGCTTCCTTCGACATTTCCGGTGCGGTTGCATCCTGAGCCGAGGCCGGCACTGCGGCTCCCGACATGATAATCGACAGACCGGCACCGAGAATCAGTGCCGTTTTCCGCCGTGCTTTGTGGTTCGACATTATCGGCTCCCCCGTTGGGTCTAGAGGCTTTCGAAGGGTCGAGCCGGAGCGCCGGAGCAACCTTGACCAAAGTCAAGGGTGCGGGTACGCCCGAGCCCACAATACGAACACCGCGGCAAAATGAAGCGATCGTGGTCGCAACGCGATGGCCTCGATTGCCGCGGCCCGCGTCGACTCGATCACGCCATCTCCGGGGGTTGCATAAATGCGGCAAGAGCGGTCGCGCCCGAAAAAAACTGAGCGAACCGGACCGGTGGTGCTGACCGCCGGTTTCCGCTTCTTCTTCCTGTCGGCCGGGCTGTTTGCGGTGGTGTCGATGACGCTGTGGCTGGTCTGGCTCGGCATTCACGCCGGCGGCGGCGCGGTCCAGGCGCCGACCATCGCGGTCGCGCCCTATATGTGGCACGCCCACGAGATGATCTTCGGTTATGCGGTTGCCGTCACCGCCGGATTTTTCCTGACCGCGGTGCCGAGCTGGACCAACACGGCGCCGGCGCGAATCGTCTTCGTCAGCAGCGTCGGCGGGCTGTGGCTGGCGGGCCGGATCGCGGTCTGGTTCGCCGCCTTCCTGCCGGCCATCCTCGTCGCCGTCATCGATCTGGTGTTCCTGCCGATCCTGGCCGTGCGGCTCGCCCATCAGATGCGCAACAATCCGCAGCCGCGCAATCTGGTGGTGGTCGGGCTGCTCGCCCTGGTGACCGCCGCCAATCTGCTCGTTCACCTGGAATGGATCGGCTGGACTGAAGACACCGCGGCGGCGGGGCTGCGCTTCGGCCTTTTTACGATCGCCGGGCTGATCACCATCATCGGCGGCCGCGTCGTGCCGGCGTTCACCCGCAACGCGCTGCTGAGGCGCGACCCGGAGGCCCGGCTGCCGAAATCCCGCGCGCCGGCCGAACGGGTCGGGATCATCGCCGCGATTGCCTTTGCGGTGGCGATGCCGCTCGGCCTGCCGGGCTGGCTGCTGGCCCTGATCGCGACGGTGGCCGGGCTGGCAAATCTGACACGGCTGCTCGGCTGGCAATGGCGCCAGACCCTGGGCGAGCCGATATTGTGGAGCCTTCACCTCGGCTTTGCGATGCTGTCGGCCGGCTATCTGATGATGGCCGCGGCCCATGCCTTCGGCGTGCCGCACGAGGTCGCAGCCCTCCACATCACCGGCATCGGCGCCATCGGCGGCATGACGCTGGCGATGATGACGCGGGCCGCGCTCGGTCACACCGGGCGGCCGCTCAAGGTCGCACCGCCGATCGCCGTCGGCTATGTGCTGATCGCGCTCGCCGCCCTGGTCCGCGGCTTCGGCACCGAGTTGCTGCCGGCGGCCTATTATGAAGTGGTGTTTCTGTCCGGGGCGCTGTGGATCGCCGGATTTTCGCTGTTCGCGCTCGTCTACTGGCCGATCCTGACGCGGAAGCGGCCGGCCCGGCGCGAGACCGCCTAGGAGCACCAAAAAGAAAGGCCCGGATTCCGCGAACGAAATCCGGGCCCATTGTGCAAGGCTTCAATCAAACGGGACAATCGGACACCACCAGATCGGCTCCGCCTGGTTCGGCAACCCGACATGCGAGGGGTAGGAGCGCCGGGACGCCGGTGTCACGATTGACGCGGCCCAGAATGAGTCGGGCGGCCGGCGCCGGCCTTGACTTTGGTCAAGCTGACCAAATTGTCGGTGAAGGTCAGCACCGTGAGCGCAGGACCAGCGCCCGTTCCTGATCGACAAAATCGCGCAATGCGGGGACATTTCGGACGTTGGCCAGATTGTGGTCGATCGTCACCCCGATTTGCTTCAGCCGCTGGAACGCCCGCGACAGGCTTTCCGGCTTCATGCCGAGACGACCGGCGATCAGCGCCTTGTCATAAGGCAGGGCGATGGTGCAGGCGCCGTTCTCGACCGGGCAGAGCTGGAGCAGGAACTCGGCGACGCGCTGGGCGCCCGTATGCGCCTTCAACTGCTCGATCTGCTGGACCAAAAGGTGCAGATGGACCGATGTCGAGGCCAGCATGGCGAGGCCGATATCGGGCGATTCGATGATCCGGTCGAACAGATGGCGCGCCGGCACCACCAGGATGCGGCCGTCGGTGACGGCCTCGCCGGAGGCCGGATACGATCCCTTGGTGAAGGCCGCGGCCTCGGCGAAGCTCTGGCCCTTGGTGAAGACGCCGACGACCGCCTCCTCGCCGGCCGGGGTCATGCGGTAGATCTTCACCCAGCCGTCGAGCACGACGTAAAAGGCCGAGGCCGGATCACCCTGCAAAAAAATCGTCTCGCCGCGATTGATGGCGCGGACGGAGGCGTCCTCGATCAGGTGATCAAGACTGTCAGCGGCCAGACCGCCGAAGATCGCGGTTTGGCAGATGAGCTCCATGTCTCCGGACTTCAAGCCGATTGCCATTCAGCGCACCGAAATGTCCGTTCGAGCCGATTTCGGGTCTGCGCCGGAGCGGGATATGTCCCGGCGCCTAATGACCTATAGTCGCATAGCACGACTCTGGCAGTGCACAAAAGCGGTTTGGCGATCGAACCGGTCGAATCGGATTCTCCGGCGCTGCTTTGGCGCTCGTGCCGGCGGCGTGCCAGGATGTCGCGACCAGTGCTTGACGATGGTCAAGTTGGTTCCGGGCGGACGGACGAAACTGGCCGCGATGGGACCGGTCATGTCGAAACCGCTTTCGCGACGTCAGCTATTCAAGAGATTTAAAGGCGGGAGTGTCCCGATAAGGCCGCCTTTCGCTTTGGCTGAAGAGCGCTTTACGGACGTCTGCTCCCGCTGCGACGACTGCCTTCGCGTCTGCGAACCGGGCGTGCTCGTTCGCGGCGATGGCGGCTTTCCGGAGATCGTCTTCAGCCGCGGCGGCTGTACGTTCTGCGGCGCCTGCGCCGACGCCTGCCAAGTTGGCGCGTTCGACACCGAGCGCGGCGAACCCCGGCTCACTGTCACGGCGACGGTAACGCCGACCTGTCTCGATCGCCGAGGCATCTCCTGCCGGCTCTGCGAGAGCTGGTGCGCGGAGGATGCCATCCGGTTCCGGCCGATGGTCGGCGGGCTCAGCGACGTGATCATCGATCGCGCCCGCTGCACCGGCTGCGGCGCCTGTGTCGCGCCGTGCCCGGCCGCGGCGATCGCCATGACCCAATCCCCGTCCAAGGAAGAGAGGATGCCCGCATGAGCATTTGCAGCCTGGTTGTGTTCACCAAACCGCAAAATCTGGCGCCGGTGGAACAGGCCCTTGAAGCCCTGGATGGCGTTGAAATCCACGCCACCGACCCGAAAGGACGGGTCGTCGTGACGGTGGACCAACCCGATCGCACCATTTGCAGCGAGACGATCATGGGACTGGCGAATATCGACGGTGTGATCAACACCGCTCTTGTCTACGAATACGTGGAATGACTTCGCAGGAATTGTCGCAGGACGACTCAACGGACAGATCAAGGAGGGAAGACGATGTCGCTCGATCGCCGTGAATTCATTAAAGCCAATGCCGCCGCAGCGGCTGCGGCGACTGCCGGAATAACCCTGCCGGTATCCAGCGCTGCGGCGCAGGACGATGCCGGCATCCGCTGGGACAAGACCGCCTGCCGGTTCTGCGGAACCGGGTGCAGCGTGCTGGTCGGCGTCAGGGACGGCAAGGTCGTCGCCACCCAGGGCGACCCGGACGCCCCGGTCAATCGCGGCCTCAACTGCATCAAGGGCTACTTCCTGACCAAGATCATGTACGGCAAGGACCGGCTGACCAAGCCGCTGATGCGCAAGAAGGGCGGCCAGTTCGCCAAGGACGGCGATTTTGAGGAGGTGAGTTGGGACGAGGCCTTCAAGACCATGGCCGAGAAATGGGTCGCGGCGCGCAGGGCCAAGGGCCCCAGGGGCATCGGCATGTTCGGCTCCGGCCAGTGGACGATCTGGGAAGGCTATGCGGCCTCCAAGCTGATCAAGGCCGGCTTCCGCTCCAACGGCCTGGAACCCAATGCCCGCCACTGCATGGCCTCGGCGGTCGGCGCGTTCATGCGCGCCTTCGGCATCGACGAGCCGATGGGCTGCTATGACGATCTGGAGCACGCCGACGCGTTCGTGCTCTGGGGCGCC